>CAUVRW010000226.1:0-2503 GCA_963554425.1 uncultured Veillonella sp. | reverse complement strand
ACTAGCTTGAACTAGTTCCATAGCTTCCTCATAAATGCTTTCTTCACTGCGATTCGGAGTGATAGAAATCCACTGAATATACGGCATCCGTTTATACCACGTAATTTGACGTTTGGCAAATTGCCTTGTATGTTGTTGCACTAATTCGATAGCCCGTTCTTTCGAGTATGTTCCTTGAAAGTACGGGATAACTTCTTTATAGCCAATGCCTTTGAAAGCCTGCGAATCTGGTTGTACACCAGCATCCAACAGTTGTTCTACTTCCTCAAATAAACCATCTCGAACCATATACTCTACTCGAAGATTAATCCGTTCGTATAGCTCTTCTCTAGAACGTTCTAGGCCGATTACAGGACCATGAAAGACTAAGCCTTCTTTTGAAGGCGTTAATAAGGCATGTCCCTCACCAGCTAAGACGCACTCGATAGCACGGTATAGTCGATGTTTATCTTGGAATGGTAAGGTGAGTCCTTCTTTTTCTGCCAATTCATTGGCATAGGTTTGCAAGCCTTCTAATCCAGAGGCACCAAAGATTCTATCCAGTTCAAGGCGCAAACTTTCATTGCGAGGCACATCTAAAAAATCATAGCCCTCTAGCAAGGATTGCACATACAAGCCAGTGCCACCAGATAAGATGGGAATCTTACCGTCCTTGTTAACAGCATCTATGACAGTGTTAGCTTGTGCATTGAACTCTGCCACACTGTACGAGTCATTTGGCTCATGGGTATCGATGAAATAGTGATGCACTCTGTTCAATTCTTCAAGGGTAGGTTTGGCGGTGCCAATGGTCAACCCTTTATAGATTTGGTACGCATCCCCAGATAATACAGGAGATTCTAGTGTTTCCGCCATCCGCAAAGTAAGGGCTGTTTTCCCTACTGCGGTAGGCCCCAAAATAGTGATTAACTGATTCATCTTACCTCCTTTCATAGATGCCATAAGCGATAGAACTATATTTGCCACCCACCATCTCTATAGGTGGAATCTCTTTGAATAATAGACTGCCTTTGCGCTCCTTAATGACCAAGCGCTTCGATTTCTCCAAGGCAAGTTCTACCATTTCTGGAGTGATCTTAGACTCTAGTAAATGACCACGCCATTGCAGAAATTGAGGGCTTTCATAAACAGGGTTTTCAAACATAGGATCCAAATAGATAACATCATATGTATTGTGTTCTAACTGCTCCAAATAATCCTGATAATTGCAGATGACCAATTGAATGCGGCGCAATGCTTCAGTTACCTTTGGCTCTTTATGCTGAAAGTTTCGAAATCCATGATTTGTGATATACCCCAGAATTGGATGTCCTTCAATACCCGTATGACGTGTTAATTGTGGACAACCATAGCTGATAACAGCACTATCTGATCCTAATCCAGCGGTACAATCCAACACAGATGTCACCGATTCATATCCGATAGCTCGTAGCAGATGGTCTGTATGTCCACGGTCAATTTCTAACAAGCGCAAATGAGCCATTGACAGATGAAATTGATGAGGTACTCCCTCTTTTGTCACAAAAGAAGGTCCTTCCTTTGTGATAAGTAAGGCACCAGCACAATGATGGGTAGTTAACAAGTCTTCCACAGACTGATGTTTACGCGGCACATAGGGCATCTGCAAGAGTTGACTTACCTTCTTAGCCTGTTCAATTAGATATGCATTTGTCTTTGAACTTGTGCTGATGAGGTACATATTAACTCCGTAAAAATAATTTTCCTAATTCGTCGGGTGTAAATTTAATAATCGTAGGTCGTCCGTGAGGACACACATAAGGCTTTTCCGTGCTAAATAGGTCCTGTAATAAGGCATCAATTTGTACCAAGTTCAGATTATGTCCTGCTTTAATAGCACCACGACAGGAAGCATAGGCCAACATTTCGTGACGTAGTTGAGCAGCACTTGGACTTTGATGATCATGCATGTAGGAAAAGACGTATTGTAAAATTTCCTGCACTTTACTTTCTACAATATCTACAGGATGTCCATCGATACGTAAGAAAGTGGGTCCTCCTTGGTCTACTTGGAATCCTAAATCTAACAATGCACCTCTCTGTTCTTCCGCCAATGTTAATTCTTCCTCGCTTACATCCATGTGCATAGGCATTAATAATTCCTGCATAGGAATGGACTCGGATGATTTGCATAGTTTGTCATACCGCACACGTTCGTGCGCTGCATGTTGATCGATAATGTATAAATCATCACCTTTTTTAGCCAAAATATAGCAAGAGGCTACTTGTCCCATAGGAAGTAATCCGTGATTGGCCGCTGTTTTACTAGTATTATATGAATCACCACGATTAATATCATAGGAATCATCTACACCAATAGTTCTCTCCGTGTGAGAATTACCTGCTACTCCTTGTGCTGCAGTTAGATCTCCAGATATGGATTCATTTCCAATCTGGTTCATATATGGCTCTACTGAGCTTGGCACTAGGTTAGGCCGTGATTCACGGATAGCTCTGAACCGATCTTTATCTTCCTGTGTATAAC
>CAUVRW010000225.1:0-2519 GCA_963554425.1 uncultured Veillonella sp. | reverse complement strand
CATTACCAGTATCTAAGATTTCTCATAAAGAATGTATTGATTTAGAATATGATATCAAAATAGAACCTATAAACTATCCGTTAATGAACTTGGCATGCGTTTCTTATATAAGAACACATAAACAAACCGTTACGCATCGTGCATCGATTACGAAGGTAATTATTAATGTAAAGAAAATGTATCCTGCCTTATATACTAGGGTAATAGATAAAGTTGAAGAGAAGTATAAAAGAAATATAATCGAAGCAAGAAGCTAACACTTTGCTATATTGATATATAAATTTTTAGTTTTAGGTACCAATTATTATTAATTGGTACCATTTTTTAATCTGTAAATATATAAGTTATTATCACAAGTATGATAATTGAAAGGAAACATATGAACATTTTAACATTACAAAACATAGAAAAATCTTATGGCACACGGTTATTATTTAAAGATGTAAATGTAACCATAGCCTCGCATCATCGCATTGGCTTAATTGGTGTCAATGGAACAGGGAAAACAACTTTATTACAGGTCTTAGAAGGAACACAGGAACCAGATAAGGGTAGCATAGAACGGAATGGGAAGGCTACTATCCATCGACTGGAGCAAGATCCGTATATCGATGAAACAAGCACATTGTTAGATAATGTATTATTAGGGGACCATCCGAAACTTTCATTGGTGCGAGAGTTTGAAAGAGCTTTGCAAGATCCAGAATCACCGCAATATATGAAATTATTAGCGCGCATGGATGAAGAAGACGGGTGGATTGTAGAGCAAGAAGCGAAGATGATACTGACTCGCCTTGGCTTTCAGGATGTACATGGATCCGCGAAATCTTTATCTGGAGGACAACGACGGAGATTAGCATTAGCCAGAGCATTGGTGTATCCGTGCGACCTATTATTGTTGGATGAGCCTACGAACCATTTGGACGAGGCCACCATTGAATGGCTAGAGTTATATTTAAAAGATAGAAAAGGCGCCGTATTATTGAGCACCCATGACAGATATTTCTTAGATGCCGTATGCAACACCATATGGGAATTGTCGAATCAGACCATATATGAATTTCAAGAGACCTACGAAACCTACGTGTCCTTGAAAGAAGAGCGAGAAGCACAGTTAGATGCTATCGAGGAAAAGCGGAGAAAATTCATTGCCAGTGAGTTACAATGGGTGCGCCGCGGTGCGAAGGCACGGACTACGAAGCAAAAGGCGAGGTTGCAACGATTTGAACAATTAAAAGCTATGGAAAAACGACAAAAAGTAGGCACTGTGGATCCTATTGTGTTAGCTTCTCGTTTGGGAAATACAATCTTCGACATAGAACATCTATCCTTTTCCTATGATACGGGACGAGAGGTGATTAAAGATTTCACCTATCATATGGTGCGCCATGATCGTATCGGTGTGGTGGGACCTAATGGAATTGGCAAGACTACCTTGATGAAGCTATTCCAAGGCGCATTAGAACCGACCAAGGGCACTATGGGGCGTGGAGAAACAGTTCGCATTGGATATTTCTCGCAACAATTACCAACCTTTAAAGAGGACCAACGGGTATTGGACTATATTCGAGAAAATCGCTCCTACTTGCACTTACCCGATGGTAGCTCTATAAGTGCCGGTCAATTATTGGAACGCTTTTTATTTCCTCCCTCCCATCATGGGTTGCCGATCCGTAAGTTATCTGGTGGTGAAAAACGTCGTCTCTTTTTATTGCGCATTCTAATGGATGCACCGAATGTGCTCCTCCTAGATGAGCCAACTAATGACCTAGATATTCCGACTCTAGAAGTGTTGGAAGATTTCTTAGATTCGTATAGTGGCATTGTGATCACCGTATGCCATGATCGGTACTTCCTAGATCGTGTAGTAGATAAGCTCTTTGTATTTACCGGTGCAGGTCATATCGAGGTCTATCATGGTGGTTACTCTGATTATGAAGCGGATACGAACCTAACGAGTAGCATAGGTGGTGATACGAAACGTGGTGTATTACGCCATGCTGTGCAGGTGCAAGGAAAATCTACTGGTGAATTTACGCATGATGGTTCTAGTTCTCATACTGAAAGTATAAGCGATGACAGTGTTGTCATGCAGGGGACGGATAGTGGAGCAGAGGGGTCAATTGATACTAATATAAGCAATCCGGTCATATCGAAGAAGAAATTAACCCTAGGGGAAACGAAGGAACTAGAGCAACTAGAACTTCGCATTGCAGAATTAGAAGGCCTAGTAAAAGCTTATGATGCCATGATTGCTCAAGGAGGTAGTGACTATAGCGCTATTGAAACTACTATTAAGGAACGAGAACAAGTGGTAGAAGAACTAGAAATGAGTACCTTGCGTTGGTTGGAATTGGAGGAGAGAAAGTAAACGTATCTTGATGTAGTTTGAGATAGTGTATATTGATTAATGTAAACTATAAAAAATGATAAATATTTTTAATTTTTAAATACTTTTAAAAATTTACACATTGAATAATTGGTGGTATACTTCGGGTAAAGGTGGAAATAGATAGAAT
>CAUVRW010000224.1:0-2531 GCA_963554425.1 uncultured Veillonella sp. | reverse complement strand
CGAAAGGGGCGATCTTAATGCAACAATCTGAACGCAAATGGTTGACTATGATCGTAATCCTTTGTGCCATATTAGGTATCTTTGGGTATGTGTGGAAGCAAAGAACGCAAGTACCAGTGGTGACGGTGACCTTAGAAAATTTAATGGCCCCTTTCACTTACGGAGCCAGTCGTTTCTTATCTGGTTTACATACAGGAATAGCTGTGATAGATAATGGTATTTTGCGTGTGAAAGACATGTCAGATATAGAAGGGCGCAATGCTGAGCTAGAACAGAAACAAGTAGCCTATGATGAGTTGGTAGCAGAAAATATTCGATTACGTCAATTGTTAAAGTTTAAAGGAGAACAACCTCAATTTGCGTTGTTAGCAGCATCCGTGGTGACACGTGATAGAGGGGCCTGGACAGATACTTTCACTATTAGTAGAGGCAGTGCCGATGGAGTAGCGCCGAATATGGCAGTCATTGCTCCGCGAGGTGTGGTAGGTTTCGTATCTGATGTGTATGAACACTCTGCACGGGTACAAAGTATATTAGACCCGCGATCAGCGACAGGAGTTATCGTGCAACGCCCTGAGTCTAGAATTGCTTCCATCCTGAAAGGCAACGGAAATCGTCCAATGGAACCACAAATGGTGAATATCGCTTTAAATGGTGACGTTCTGAAGGGCGATACTATCGTGACATCTGGATTTGGTGGTATCTACCCGAAAGGATTGTTACTGGGTCATGTGAAGGACATTGTGACCGATGAAGAAGGCTTTGTGAAGCATGCTGTCATCGAGCCTACCGTGGACTTTCAGAGTTTAGAAGAAGTCTTTGTGATTGTATCATCATCTATTGCACGCCCGGAAGTGCCAAAATTAGAGCCAAAATTGATTCCTCGTACGCAGCGAGATCAAGTAGAAGGGGCTAAAGGAACGGTGCAACAATGAAACGATGTGCATGGATATTGATGTTAATCGGTGTCATTATTCTTCAATCCTTAGTGGTGCCTAGATGGTTTTCCTACTCTTGGGCGCCGCATTTGTTATTAGATATTGCGTTGGTAGTGACCATATTGAAAGGCCGTTCGCATGGCATGATGCTAGCCGTTATAGGTGGTATCGTTCAAGATGTGATGATCGGTAACTATTTTGGATTACATGTAGTGTCTTATACGGCAGTAAGCTACATGTTAGGCTCTATGCAAGGCACTGTGTATGAAGAACAATGGTATGCTACTGCCTGGTGGACAGGATTAGGAGCAGCCTTAGTTATGGTTCTACAAATGGGCTTATTATGGATTGTACAAGAACCAATTGTCATGACTACCTACATTTGGAATCATGGCATTCCCTCCATAGGAATTGATGCCTTAGTAGGTATTGTGGTGCATAAATTGGTATGGCGCTGGGAAGAAAAAGATGAATACATGTGGTAGAAAGGAGAGACTATGTTAAGAGCACTATATAAAAAGAAAAAAACGACACGCTTTGATGTATTGCTAACCATAGTCGTCATCATTTTTGCTATTTTGTTGGGTCGTGTGTTTTATCTACAAGCCATTGAGGGTGATTATTACCGTGGAAAAGCAGAGGGAAATCGACTTCGTATGCTCTCTATGACGGCTACACGGGGATTAATGTATGATCGAAATGGTCAAATTGTGGTTGGTTCACGACCTGCCTATATGGTGTCCATGCTGCCTACTGGAAAGCAGGCGGATCCAAAAGAGCTAGAGAAATTAGCTTCTTATTTACAAATCCCGGTGAAAACATTGGCAGAAAAAATAGAGGCCCATAAGGGTGGTTATGAGCCCATTCGGCTAGCTAGTGATGTAACCTTAGACAAGGTGACAAAAATTGAAGAACATCGTCATGAATTACCTGGCATAACCGTAGATGTAGAGCCACTTCGCTATTATCCTCATGATACGATGGCATCCCAATTATTGGGCTACGTAGGGGAAGTGAGCGAAGACGAGTTAGCGGAAGCGAAACAGGCGGAGCTAGACGGAACACATACGGGTGGAACCATTGGTCCTGGTACGATTTTAGGCCGTTCTGGGTTGGAAAAAATGTACGATTCTGTGCTACGTGGTGTGGACGGTGGTCGTCAAGTAGAGGTGGATGCCAGTGGACGTCCTGTGGAAGAAGTAGGGCGTAAACACACCATACCAGGTCGAAATATTCACTTAACCATTGATTTAAATCTACAAAAAGTGGCTGAAAAAGCTGTGTATGACCAATTAGCAGCGCTTAGAAAACAAGGTATTCCTGCGAAGGGGGCTGCCGTAGTAGCCCTAGACCCTAATACAGGGGCGGTCCTTGCCATGGTTAGTGCGCCAGGATTCAATCCAAATTGGTTTGCCAAAGGGATTACTACGGAACAATGGAATCAGTTAAATACAGATGCGAATCATCCTTTTGAAAACAAGGTAGTTACTGGTGAATATCCACCAGGGTCTCCTTTCAAAATTATTACTGGTGCAGCTGCCTTAGAATTGAAAAAGGTAACGCCTAATGAAATGATTTATGACAGTGGTAAGC
>CAUVRW010000223.1:0-2533 GCA_963554425.1 uncultured Veillonella sp. | reverse complement strand
GAAGTCAGCTGTTCTTAACTACATCAATGGAAAACAACAAAAAGGTGAATCTATCTGCCATGAAGATGTGGCAGCCTCCTTTCAAAAGGCCATTACAGATGTATTGGTAGAAAAAATGAAAGAGGCGGCTCATACCTTGGGAGAAACGAAGATTGCCTTGGCTGGCGGTGTATCTGCGAATAGTGGATTGCAACGAGATTTAAAGGCTATGTGTGAAGCAGAAGGATTGACATACCTCACAGCGGGATCGATGTTGGCTACCGACAATGCGGCCATGATTGGATGTCGAGCTTACTATATGGCACAAGCTGGCAAATTCAGCAATTACACATTGAATGCAAAACCGTCCATTCCATTGGGCAGCGATTTGTGGAAAGGAAACCAACATGGCTAGTTGGAAAGACATCCTAGACAAAGAAACCGATTTATATCCTACACAACAGGCTTTACTATTGCAATTTTCTCAGCGATTAAACTTTGGTAAAGCCATCAGTGAACAAGGGGTGTCCCTCTTAGTGCAAGCTAAGGACGGACACCTTTTATTCAGCGGAGCGTTAGATAACGGTCATACGGGAATGGTACAGAAATACGAAGTACCTATAGACCATCCTATGCAGCAGATATTAAGTAGTGGTAAACCTTACGCAGGTATCATGGATTGGGAAGAACCTACGGATACAGGGGCCACCATCGAGTCCTACTATGCCTATGCATATCCCATCGTAGATAATGGGGGGAAGTGTATTGGGGCCTGTGCATTCACGAATCCTGTGTCTGAAGTATATTCCAACCGTTATGACGAGTTCATGTCCATTGTGTCACAGACGACATTTCAAGGTATGTTGGTGCCACAATTGCAGCAACCAGAGCTGTATGAAGGAATTTCCGTCTTAGATGGAATCCTTTTTTTTGAGCAAGATGGAACCATACTCTATGCGAACCGAGCGGCGAAAAAACTAGGGGACATCTTTGGTATTGATCGACGATTACAGGGAACATCCATTTACAGTAGTACTTTGAAAGTAGGTCGTATCAAAAAGGCCTTAGAAGATAGAGTGGGTACCATTGATGAAGAATTGTATGGCGACATTGCTCTGCGACAAGTGATGATTCCAGTTGTTCTTGGGGTGAAATGGAAACGTGGCATTTTAGTCTTACAAGATAAAACAGAATTACGTAAGCGAGACCAAGAATTACTGGTGAAAAACTCTGTCATCAAAGAAGTGCACCATCGTGTGAAAAATAATTTGCAATCTGTGGCAGGCTTACTGCGTATGCAAAGCCGTCGCAGCGGGTCTGATGATGTGAAACAAGCCTTACAAGACAGTATTCATCGTATTGAAAGTATGGCTCTGGTCCATGAAATTGTATCGAATTTTGATGAAGATTATGTAGCGTTGCGCAGTATTATCGAAGAATTGTGGCGCTTATTGCGACAAGGTTTGGGTTCTTCTGAACAACGCATCGATATGGAATATATAGGAGAAGATATTATTATGTCGTCTCATAAGGCCAGCTATGTGTCCTTGGTACTGAACGAACTGTTCTCCAATCTTTTTAAACATGCTTTCAAAGATAGAATAGAAGGACAAGTGCAGGTAGAGGTGCGAGAGGTGATGGCTCAAGGAAATCGAGATATGTTACATATTGTCATTCGAGATACTGGCTGTGGGTTGCCAGAGGATTTTGAAGGCACTAGACAACGTCGTTTGGGATTGCAGATTATAGAGAATTTAGTGCGGAATGAACTAGATGGAAGTATCTCATGGACATCTCAAGGAACAGGGACTGTCGTAGATATTTGGATTCATAAAGGAGAAGAGTATGCGCGTCTTAGTAGTAGATGATGAGTCGCTGATTCGCATGGATTTGCGAGATATCTTAGAAAGCCAAGGCCATACCGTTGTAGGGGAAGGTGCTAATGGAGTGGAAGCCATCCAACTATGCCAAGACCTTGTGCCAGATATAGTGCTTATGGATGTGAAGATGCCTGAATTAGATGGCATTGAGGCAGCGCGGCAAATCCGTCACAAGCGATTGGCGCCGGTGGTGCTATTAACGGCGTACAGCCAAGATGATTTAATTCAAAAAGCATCCCAATCTGGGGTATACGGCTATTTGATTAAACCTTTGCGGGAACCAGACTTAGGTCCAGCGCTGCAGATGGCTATGGGTCGCTTTCAAGAAGAACGAGATTTGCTGGAACAGGTAAAAGGTTTAACAAGTTCCTTAGAAGAACGAAAATATGTGACGAAAGCGACAGGCATATTGATGGAGCTGCACGGATTTTCTGAGGAAAAGGCATACGAAAAAATACGAGCTTTCAGTATGGATAAACGTATTAGTCTCGTGGAAACGTGTAAAAAAATTATCGCAGCCCATGAGGCCAAATCATAAAATAATTATTGTGGCCCATAAAGCAAAGTTTTAACTATGAAAAAGTATTTAGTCAAAAAGTCAAAAAGGACTTGCAAAAATTTAAAAATGATTTATAATAATACTTGTGATTAGCACTCACTCTTATTGAGTGCTA
>CAUVRW010000222.1:0-2553 GCA_963554425.1 uncultured Veillonella sp. | reverse complement strand
CATTCATGGCGGCGGACGTATCGGTGTATTAGTAGAAGTTAACTGTGAAACAGACTTCGTTGCTAAAACTGATGATTTTCAAGCTCTTTGCAAAGATGTTGCTATGCAAATCGCAGCTGCTAATCCAACATACTTAAAACGTGAAGATGTTCCAGCTGACGTAATCGAACACGAAAAAACAGTATTGATGGAACAAGCTAAAGTAGAAGCTGAAGAAGATGTAAAAGCTGGCCGTAAACCAAAACCAGAAGCAGTTCTTGAAAAAATGGTAGCTGGCCGCGTTGAAAAATTCTATAAAGAAAACTGCCTATTAGAACAAGTTTTCATTAAAGACGGTGAAAAAACTGTACAAGCTATGATCAATGAAGCAATCGCTAAAATCGGTGAAAACATTAACGTACGTCGTTATGTTCGCTATGCTTTAGGCGAAGGTATCGAAAAGAAACAAGACGATTTCGTTGCAGAAGTTATGGCTACTGTAGGTAAATAAGTACGGAGATAAGAGAACACCGCAAGTGTTCTCTTATTTTTGAATTATTTGTTAGAAACGTCATAAGGAGAAGGACATGAGTGAACGTAAATTTAAACGTATCGTATTAAAACTTAGCGGTGAGGCCCTAGCAGGTGATCAAGGATTTGGTATTAACCCACAAGTGGTAGAACCATTAGCGCAAGAAATTGCACAACTTTCTAAAGAAAGTGGTATTGAAATTGCTATCGTTGTAGGTGGTGGAAATATCTGGCGTGGTCTATCCGGTAGTGCTAAAGGTATGGATCGTGCCTCTGCTGATTATATGGGTATGATTGCAACAGTAATGAATGCTATCGCATTACAAGATGCTCTTGAAAATGCTGGCGTAGCAACTCGTGTTCAAACTGCTATCGAAATGCAAGAAGTAGCAGAACCATACATTCGTCGTCGTGCTATTCGTCACTTAGAAAAAGGCCGTATTGTTATCTTTGCAGCAGGTACTGGTAATCCGTACTTCTCTACAGATACAACAGCTGCTTTGCGTGCTGCTGAAATCGAAGCAGATGCTATTTTAATGGCGAAAAAATTTGCTGATGGTGTTTATGATTCTGATCCTAAAACAAATCCTAATGCTGTAAAATTTGATGAATTAACATATATGGATGTTATCAGCAAAGAATTAAAAGTTATGGATGCTACATCTACTACTTTGTGTAAAGATAATCATATTCCTATCGTTGTATTCAGCATGGATATTCCTGGCAACATCACTAGAGCTGCCAAAGGAGAAGCCATCGGTACTATCGTAAAATAAAAGGTGAACACTATGGAAATTAAAGAAATTATTAGCCGCGAAGAAGCGCGCATGGACAAAACAATTGAATCTTTGAAACACGAATTTGCCTCTGTACGCACAGGTCGTGCTCATACATCTTTATTAGACTCTGTAATGGTTGATTACTATGGTGCACCAACACCTGTTAATCAAGTAGCGAATGTATCTGCTCCAGATCCACGTATGATTTTAATCGCTCCATGGGATAAAACGATGATTGGTGCTATTGAAAAGGCAATCTTAACATCTGACTTAGGATTAAATCCTAATAATGATGGTGATTCTATTCGTTTGGCGATTCCTCAATTGACGGAAGACCGCCGTAAAGAATTGGTAAAAGTTGTAAGCAAAAAAGCAGAAGACGCTAAAGTTGCGATTCGTAACATTCGTCGTGATGCTAATGATGCAATCAAAAAAGAAGAAAAAGCGAAAACTATTACTGAAGACGTGTCAAAAGATGGACAAGATCAAGTTCAAAAGTTGACCGACAAAAAAATCAAATTAATTGATGAACTTCGCGATACAAAAGAAAAGGATGTTATGTCTGTCTAATGGAACATACATCTATTTTGGGATTTCCATGGCAGCTTGCACAGTCTCTTTTGCAGGCTGCCTCTATCCCTTTTACTACGAAAATAGAAAAGAACTATAATCGCTTCTTTTCCATTTCTTCCGAAGAATGTTATGTAGGCCGTGTCAAAGTAATCGAAGGTACATGGGAGATAGTTCTCTTTCACCCTATGGTATCCAGTCATGTGACAGTGTCGAATGAGGTACAATATGCTAAAAAACTTATGGAAGAAAAGTAAACAACAAGAGAGACCGACTATAGATCCTACTAATATTCCAGAACATATTGCCATTATCATGGATGGTAATGGAAGATGGGCAAAGCGGAAAGGTATGCCACGTAGTATGGGGCATCGCGCAGGTGCGGAAGTATTAAAGGACATTGTGAAAGCTGCCCAAGGATTTGGTGTGAAAGCACTGACTGTATATGGTTTTTCCACGGAAAATTGGAAACGCCCAGAAGAAGAAGTCAGCCTGTTAATGGGTCTTATTAAAGAGTATTTACTTTCAAATGTAAAACGTATGCATGCGGAAGGTGTGCGCATTCGTTTTGTGGGAGATATAACCAAGTTATCTGAAGAGTTACAAGGAATCATCAAAGAATCTGAGGAATTAACACAAGATAATAAGGGAATCACACTGCAATTATCAATCAACTATGGGGGACGTGACGAAC
>CAUVRW010000221.1:0-2561 GCA_963554425.1 uncultured Veillonella sp. | reverse complement strand
GTAAGCTACGGACCTGAGCGTAGAAGTCATGTGGTAAGTGAAAAAGAACGTGAATTGACAGCCTAGCATGGATCTGGTCATGCCATAGTGGCTCACTTATGGCCGAATGCAGATCCAGTGCATAAGGTAACAATCATTCCTCGTGGTAGCGCAGGTGGTTACACCATGATGCTTCCACAAGAAGAGAAAAACTATATGACTCGTTCCCAATTGTTGGCGCAAATTCGCGTGGCTTTGGGTGGCCGTTGTGCAGAGGCTATAGTGCTGAAAGAAATCAGTAGTGGCGCCTCCGGTGACTTGCAAATGGTGACGAACATTGCTCGTGAAATGATTACTCGTTTAGGTATGAGCGATGAGTTAGGACCATTGGTATTTGGTGAACATCAAGAGCAAGTCTTCTTAGGTAAAAGCTTAGGCTCTGAACGCAATTATGGCGAAGCAGTGGCTGAAAAAATTGACAACGAAATGCATCGTATCGTAGCAGAAGCATACGGAGATGTGATGAACTTGTTAACAGAAAATATTGACTTCTTGCATAATATGGCAAAAGCTTTATTGGAAGAAGAAACCATTGATGCTAAACAAGTGGAAAACTTGTATCGCTATGGCACTTTACTAAGTCCAGAAGAGGCACAAGCAAAAGTAGAAGAGGAAGAAAAGGGCAAGAAAACTCCTCTAGAAGCAGCTGGTATCATGATGCCAGAAAAAATTGATACATCAAAAGAATAATCTAAGATGCTATAGCCAAGGTATCTTCCCTACGGGGAAGGTACCTTTTGTGCATGTTAGGAGGAATTCAACACTATGAGTATAGTGAATCTTGTTTAGTTGTACCAAATTCGCATAGCTAGGAGCGGTGAAATGCTTAGAAAAGACTTGCATTTTATGTAGGACCTCTGTACAATCGTATTGTAAACCTCGCTACAGGTAAGGAGGCGACAAGCCGTGAGAGATGAAATACTAGACTTTTTAAAAGAAAACAGAGATCAATTTGTATCAGGACAAGCTATGTCAGAGGCTTGCCATGTGTCGCGTACAGCGATTTGGAAGCATATAGAAGTGTTGCGCAAGCGTGGCTATGTCATCGAATCCTTCACAAAGAAGGGCTATCGATTGCTAGAGGAGCCAAACCTGATTAGCCCTGAAGAGATGGAAGGGGTACTGCAAACAAAATCCTTTGGACGCTATTATGTGTACGAAGAACGATTAGAATCTACGAATAGTATTGCTAAGGCCTTAGCCATGGATGGAGTTCCAGAAGGTACTGTAGTATGTGCAGAAGAACAATCTTCCGGTCGTGGTCGCTTATCTAGAGGTTGGTATTCACCATATGGAAAAGGATTGTGGTTTAGCTTAATTCTTAGACCCAAATTTTTGCCTATGGAAGCTTCAAAGTGTACTTTGATGGCAGGTGTTGCCTTGGTAAAAGCATTCCGTGAGTTGGGACTTTCAGAGGCGGGCATCAAATGGCCTAACGATATATTGGTAGGATCTCGTAAAATGGTGGGTATTCTAACAGAAATGAATGGCACCATGGAAGAGATTAACTACATTGTGTTAGGGATTGGGATCAATACACATACGACCATTGAGGAAGTCAGTGAGGACTTGAAGGATAAGGTTATGTCCTTTGCCATAGCGGGTATAGAGGTGGATCGTAAAGAAGCCTTTGCTGTGATTTTAAAAGCCTTAGAAGAACAGTATGAAAAGGTATGTAATGAAGGTTTTGATTCTACTTTAGAAGAATGGAAACAGTATAGCGTAACTTTATATAAAGAGGTGTTGGTAAAAGCGCCAGACAAAGATTATATAGGGTACGCTAAAGATTTAGATAGAGATGGAAATCTAATCGTTCAATTAGAGGATGGACGTGAGGAACGTATCATAGCAGGGGATGTGTCTATACGCTCCACTGGAGGAGGATATTAAGATGTTATTAGTTGTAGACGTAGGGAATACGAATATCGTATTAGGCGTATATGAGGGAAAAGAAATCATGGCTCATTGGCGCATTTCTACCGATCGTGGGAGAACTACCGATGAATATGGCATGTTGTTGAGCAATTTATTTCTTCATGACCCAAAGGTGAATAAAGAGGATGTAGAGGCAGTGATTATTTCCTCTGTAGTACCTCCTTTGAACCCTACGTTAGAGCGCGTATGCTTGCGCTATTTTCATAAGAAACCATTATTTGTAGGGCCTGGTATTAAAACAGGGATTTCTATTAAATATGAAAACCCACGTGAACTAGGAGCGGATTTAATTGTAGATGCAGTGGCTGCTTATGAAAAATATGGCGGCAACTTAATTATTATTGATTTTGGTACAGCTACGACATATTCTGCTGTATTAGATGGTGGTGTGTACTTGGGCGGCGCTATTTCTCCTGGTATTGGTATCTCTGCAGAAGCCTTATTTGGTCGCACAGCTAAGTTACCAAGAATTGAAATTAAAAATCCTGGTCCTGTCATTGGTCGCAACACAGTTGGCGCCATGCAGGCAGGTGTATTATTTGGATATGTTGGACAAGTGGAAGGCATTGTGGCTCGTATGAAACGAG
>CAUVRW010000220.1:0-2579 GCA_963554425.1 uncultured Veillonella sp. | reverse complement strand
CGCTACTACAGGCATGAGGGCTAATCTGGAAACAATGCGTTCCACTAAATTTGGCCAACCTAGAAAAGCAAATACAAATATACTCACGACCATAACGAATAGCAAGAAGTTTGTACCACAACGAGCATGTAATCTCGAATGGTTTCGTACTTCTTCTACTGTTAATGGTCTATCATTTTCATAAGTGTGAATGGTTTTATGCTCCGCCCCATGATACTGAAAGACACGCTTAATATCTGGAGTGAGTCCAATCGCAAAAATATATAGTAAAAAAAGAACTAATCGAATGGTTCCTTCATATAGATTCAATATCATATGATCTGAGCCAGCACCAGGCATAAATTTTGCTAACCATGTCGGTAAGGCAATAAATAATGCCGCTGCGATCAGCACAGATACAGCCATAGTGATGGCAATTTCCTTATTCGTTACTTCCTCCTCTTCTTCTCCAGAAGCTTGTGCGGAAAAGGATAAGGCTTTCATACCAATCACTAAGGATTCAAACAAAGCTACAGTTCCACGTAAGAAAGGCAGTTTCAACACAGGATACTTGTCCTGGATAGATGTTGTAGGTTCTTCTTTTACCGTTATAGTTCCATCCGGCTTACGGCAAGCTGTGGCCATAATTTTAGGACCACGCATCATAACCCCTTCAATCACTGCTTGGCCACCGACAAATTTCTTTACTCGTTGTTGAGTCATAGATTCTCCTGTAAAACAAATATAGGCAGAGCCTTAGCTCTGCCAATTAATTTGTATAGGTTATTTACGTAATTATTTGCCGTAACGTTTGTTAAATTGTTCGATACGACCGCGAGCTTTAGCCGCACGTTGTTGGCCTGTGAAGAATGGATGGCAGTTGGAGCAAACGTCCACGCGAAGATCACCTTTAACAGAACCAGTTTTGAATGTGTTTCCACAACCGCAAGTTACAGTTGCTTCCGCATAATTAGGATGAATTCCTTCTTTCATGTATATACACCTCTTTTCAACGTCTAAACTTTTCCTATAGATTATATCACGAATGCTATACTCTATGCAATACTAGGGACTATGACTTATTCAGATTTTTCTGCTTCTAATTTTTTAGCCTCTGCTCGTTCTTGTTTTGCTTCTTCTAAAGCTTCTTCTAAATCTACAGAGTTTAAGATTTCTTTTAGTTCTAAAATTTCTTCTAATGTTAAGGTTACACCTTTTGTCATTTGTGAGTAATCTTCATCCCAAGCGCGGATATCGAATTTAGGATTGTAACGTCCCCAGCTTGTGCATGTTAATTGCTTTTTCATGCCATCTTTATTTTCTGAAAGTGTACCTAGTACTTTATAAATTGAATAGTTCACAACTGCCATGATTAGTTCTCCTCTACTTCTGTATTCGTTTCTGTTGGCACTGGTACAACCTCACTAGCTAGTGTGGCTAATGCATTGGCCCAGTTTGTTTCAGCTTGCGCTTTTTCTGTTTCATATTGTTCTAATGAAGTGGTAAAGCTTGTCGTAAATGTAGCCAAGGCCTCTTCTTTTACTACTTGACGACGGCAACTACCCATTAATTGTAATAAGGCTGGTGTGGTAGTTACCATGGACGCTAAGGTGCGTACTACTTGTTTTCCTTCTTCGCTATTGAAATACGTATACCATAAGAATGGTGCACTTGGATGGTTAAAATACCAACGATATTCAACTGTATCATCTTGTAAAACAGATTGTTCCATCGCATTTTGTACGCATTCATCCTCTGGGGATGCTCCTAAGGGAATACCATCCTTTTGTTCCAATGTAACAGACACATCGATGCCTTTCATAGATACTTGTAAATAATATCCTTCTAAAGCTTCAAACATGCGTTGCATGTAGGTTGGAATGCGATAATCCCCGTGCATATATCCATCTTCACCCATGGTTGGATGTTTTGGATTCATACTTACTTGTACACCATATAATGAAAGTCCATAGTGAGCCAAACTAAATGTTTCCATAGATGCCAAAACTTCGTGAGGCAATGGAATGAAGTTGGTTTGCTTATACCCATCTTCAACGATTTCACAAATGGACAAATCTACTTTTTTCACAGGTCCTAAGCCATAGCGGAATTCATAGGTTTGCAATGGGGCCCATTCTCGAACGACTTCTAAATGATTTTGAAGAATCATGAACTGTAAGGTTACTCGATTCATATTCAATTGATCTTGTACGGCAGACACTGGAATGAAGTAACGTACAGTGCCTTTTTCGCTTACATTATTCACACGAGCCGCCATTTCTTCCATCGTCGTTACTGGTGCTGTGAACATGCCGGATGTAGCTGCTACAATGTGGTCAAAGATGACATCTTCTGGCCATTCATTGATTACTGGTGCTAATGGATATAGACTACGGAATAGGTCATAGCAGCTTTCAGAGGCTGTATAAAACAGCAAACGATCTGTGGGAAGGGTTTGCATTATTTCTTCTGCAATGGCTGCATATTCCTCAAAATAGGCAAAAAGAATTATACCTTCTGTATTCTTGTGGAAGTCGATAACTTCTTTGAACGGTACAGTCCATTGACGACCGGCAGACACTCCTTCATAATAGCCAGTA
>CAUVRW010000219.1:0-2588 GCA_963554425.1 uncultured Veillonella sp. | reverse complement strand
GAAATAGATTTTTTAATGTGTTTGCAACATTTAGCTACGATTTCTGCCATACGGATTGCTCCTGCAGTTGGTTCGCTTTGCACTTGATACATTACCATTTTATCCATAATTTCTTTAATATTATCAATCGTGTTATCTAATTGATCAATCAATAGTTGGATATCTTCACGGTCCATTGGTGTAATAAAGGTTTTACGCAAACGGTCCATCGTAGCCGCCACCAACTCATCAGCTTCGTGCTCTTTTTGTTCAATTTGACGAAGAGCTTCTTTCTTTTCCACTTCTCCTTCAAATACGTCTTGCATCAACTGTGCCGCCTCATGACATAGTTCAGCATGGTCATTCAGCATACTGAAAAACTTTTCTTCTTTTCCTTTTAAATTGAAAGCCATTACATCCTCCAATAACTTACTATGTGATTTATATAGTTCCATTATAGCACGTTACCAATCACTTGTGCACGCAAAATGCAAAAGAGCCTATCATTTTTTAGTTTCTACTTTGCATCTTTTACGAAAAATACATTCTATGACTAATTTGCTTCTATTTATGTGTCATTACAATATCTCATAAAACTAATAACTATGTACAAGTATCAAATTTTAGTCTGTAAAAAGCAAAAATATAGCTATCTCAGCACTATGAATACATAGTTACAAAAGATAGCTATCTCTAATCCATTATTTTATTAATTCCCGCTTTAAATGTTTCACTTCTGGTAAAATTAATTCTTTCATAGCCAACGTAACAGCCCCTACCGAACCTGGGATGGCAAATAAAATCGTATGTTCTTTCACACCAGCAATCGCGCGAGATGCCAACGCTTTTGTACCAATATCATCACGATAACTTAAGAAACGAAATAACTCACCAAAGCCCGGAATCTCCTTATCTAATAGAGGTTGCACTGCCTCGATGGATACATCACGTTTCGCAATCCCTGTTCCACCAGTGCTGATAATAATATCTGCAACACCTACACTATCTTCATATGTCCAAGCACGAATATCATTACCTGTGGACTCCGTCAAAACTTGAGCATCACCACCATAATTGCCAGTGAAAGCCTTATGAATAGCACCTTGAATCTCATCGATTGTATCTGTCACGATTTGTCGAGAAACTACAACAAAACCCGCCTCACGAGCTAACTCCTCAACACGGGCTCCACCTTTATCCGTTTCCTTTGTTCTTGTATCAGACACCGTAATAACCGCTACTGTCAACGGACGGTCTGTAAATTCCATCATTGCCATGTTTCTCTTCCTTTCTATATAAGCAAAACTATATAGGATACATCTCCTATAGTGTACGCATCTTACTTGGCCAGCTATAAATTCTCCATACTAGAGGGATCTTATCATATTTTTTTAACAAAATATATTACACCAAATTCTATAATATATAATTCTAAATTAGAACTATGAAGATATACTCTTGTTTGTACACTACTCAGCGAAAAATAAATCAATACAATCTTTGACCACTACAGAAACCTTAAAAAATACACTATCTAAGTGACCAAAATATTTAAGTTATACCTATAGTAACATATCTTCTATCCTATCTCTATAGCAACTGCTACTGACTGAAAAATTCTTTTACTTCTTTTAGCTGCCCTTTTGTACAAGAAACATATAGTTCATCGCCACACTGTAACAGGGTTGTTGCCACTGGTACGATCGGTTGCCCTCCTCGATCAATGCTAACAATGATGGCACCTCTCGGTAATTCAATATCTTTCAACATCGTATCTACATAAGGACATAGTACTGACAATCGTGTTTGGAAAAATGTTTGCTCTTCCTCCGCGCCTACAATGCCTTGGCTCATACGAAGTAATAGATTATCATAAATTGGCAACTCTTTCATAAATTCTGCCGTTAAGTATGCAATGATTGCCACCGTTCCTACTTGATATATACTGTGAAAGCTATTTGTCATTTCTAGAACAAGTAAAATCGCTAACAAAGGAGTGCGCATAGAAGCTGCTAGCATACCTGCCATACCACAAATGATAAAACTACCACCGAAGGCATTAGGAAGCATGTGCAATTCTACCAATATACTATGCGTCAACGCTCCCACTGCCGATCCAATCACCACCATAGGTAGGAAAATACCACCTTGTGCACCATTACCATAGCAAATAGATGTTAAAATAATCTTGCCTATAACAATATATACTAGCAGTTGTAATGTCTGTTGATGCTCAACCATCATACTAACTACATCATTGCCGCCACCTAGTAACAGTTGTGAATCTAACCCTAAGAGTGTTACCCCAAGAAATGTGAGTGAAATTTTCCACCCTCTAGAAATAGGAAGTTTATCATATACGGATTTGATGCCCACAATCATACGATTAAAAAAGATCCCGAAGAAACCTACCCCAACACCTAATATAAGAAGTGTAGCAAAATACTCGATAGGGATACTTTCCATCACAGAGAAACCCAATGACGGCGTTAAGCCAAACACTAAAGAAGTTATTAAATTCGCCGAAATAGTAGCAGAAAATGTAGGAATAACCAGCTTAGGATAAAAACTTTTATGCACTTCTTCAAATACAAAGATAGCTCCTGATA
>CAUVRW010000218.1:0-2596 GCA_963554425.1 uncultured Veillonella sp. | reverse complement strand
ATTCTAGTTTATATATAGGAGGTGTAATGATGAGTGTTTTAATTTCTCCGAAAGAGTTACATGAACAATTAGATAAAGTAGTTGTGTTAGATGCGCGCGGATTTGATGCCTATGAAGGGGCTCATATTCCAGGGGCATTTGCTATCGATATGGATGCTCACATGAGTGGTCCTCTGGGCATACACGGTGGTCGCCATCCTTTGCCAGATATGTCAGTATTAGCACAACGATTGAGCGAATGTGGTGTCACTATGGACTCTCCCATCGTGGTGTATGATGCGTGGATTTCTTTTGCCGGTCGGTTGCGGTTCTTGCTACTCTACATGGGGTTCACCAATGTGAAAGTCCTAGCTGGTGGCATCGAGCGTTGGTACCGTGAGGGATATCCGTTGACACAAGAATCTACACCTACTGTGGCAGATCCACAACCATTGGACTATACATTGCAAGACCATTTAGTGATGAGTCGAGATGAAGTATTACACGCTAGTGAATCTGGCAGTCATGTTATCATCGATGCACGGGCACCACAACGCTATGATGGATCTGTAGTGGATACCATGGATGGTATGACAGGTCATATCCCAGGAGCGATCAACCATTTCTACGAATGGGGCTTTACCCCTGATGGTGTACGTCCCATGGCAGAGCTAGAAGTAGCCTATGGTGACTTAGCCAACGTGGAAAAACCTATTGTTGCCTATTGTGGTTCTGGAGTAACAGCGGCAAATTTAATGATTGCTCTTGCTGAAATTGGTGTAGAACCAGCCATGTACGTAGGCAGCTCTAGCGATTGGGTGACCTATGAGGGGTTCCCATTGGAGACAGGGATTAATACATTATAGTTTTGCATTTGTATTGTCAGTATAGAAGGTACTGATTCGTAAGTATGCAAAGTACTACTATAACGTAATGTATGCTAAACATATAGCAGTAGTGGCTTACCTTGACATATAAAATGTTTTTAATAGAATAAGATAAAAAAACAGAGGCCTTAAGAATAAGACCTCTGTTTTATAATGTTGTATTTGTCTTTTAATAGTTTTTACAAGTATATCTTCATGAGTATATTTTGTGTGGTACCCATTCATTATTATGAAACACACATATAGTGCGTAATATACAGTATTTCAAGATAGTGTATGCTATAGAAACAGAACTAATGATTAGCTGTTTGAGTACGCCCTAATGTTACTTTCAAGAACACTCCTGTGAGCGCAATGATTGCCCCGGTAGTGATAAACATAGCGCCGAATCCCCATTGGGAGGCGATGAAGGAACCGCCTAAGGATCCGATGAAGTAACCCATAAACAAGGTAGATTGGTTATAGGCGAAAACTTGTCCAGCAAATGCTTTTGGTGTAATGCTAGAGATAAAGGTATTAATGCTTGGTAATAGTCCGCCTAAGCCGATGCCGAGTAGGAAGCGCAAGATACACAAGGTGTAGATATCGTTGACGAATGCTTGTGGTATGGTTACAAGACCGACATAGATGAAACTTGTCCAAAGGATGAACCGTGGTCCTAGCTTGTCGATGTATTTACCGAGGACAGAACTAGCCACCATTTGTGCGAGACCTGTTACCGTAAATGCTAAGCCTGCTAAGAGGGCAATGTGGTCCGCTCCTTGGCCTAGGATTTGTTGCACGAATACAGATAAGATAGGTGCTGTTGCCATGGTGGTGAAAGCAAAGATGAAGGAACCTACGGAGATATAGATAAGCCCTTTCCAATCGGGAATGGATGCTTTCAAAGTGGCTAAGGATTGCGACGCTCCTTTTGGTTGCGGCGTAAAGTTTTCTTTCACAAAGAATAAAGTGGATAAAAAAGCTGTCCCCAATAAGGCGGACACGATGAAGAAGGCATAGCGAATGCCAAAGATACCTCCAATGTAACCGCCGATCATGGGTCCCAAGAGGGAACCACCGAGGTTGGCGGCAGATAAGAGCCCAAGAGCCCATCCTGTATGGGCTTGCGGAGTTTGTGTGGCTACGAGGGTAATGGACCCAGAGAAAAATCCAGAGATCATGCCATTTAAGATGCGTATAATAACAATGTGTTCTGGAGCTTGGGCAAAGCCGAGTAAAGCGTTGGTAATGGCCATACCAAAACTAGCTCGTAATAGAATGAGCTTGCGACCCTTACGGTCCGCTAGTTTTCCCCAAAATGGAGCGAAGAGCGCCACCATGAGGTAGGTCATACCCATGGCTAAGCCAGACCAGTTGGCAAGAGCGCCTTGATCGTGGACGCCAAGGTCCTGTAAATATAAGGGAATGAGAGGGGCTGCTTGACTAAGTCCTACTGATGCCATAAAGGCACCAAATAAACAAACGTATAATGTGCGTTTCCAAAGTTCCATACTGACTCCTATGTGCGTGGTTTAAAATTGTAATCATCTTGTCTTTATGGTAGCACATAAGTGAAATTTGTTACACCCCTAATATACGTATATATACATGTAATCGGTTGTGTTAGCATATTAAATTTTTATGAATATCGTTCTAGCCTGTTACATTTCTTGCATGTACAGAATGCGCCTACCCCTATTGCAAGTACCCTACAGATAGTATATAATTGTATCTGTAATTGACAACGA
>CAUVRW010000217.1:0-2607 GCA_963554425.1 uncultured Veillonella sp. | reverse complement strand
GCAGCGGTGGTAAAGCAGACTTTGGCGTACCAAAAGAAAAAGTACAAGCCTTGTTAAACTTAACTGTACCAACATTTGAAGCTGATGCATGCCCACTTTGCCAAAATGGTACACCAATGACAGAACGTGGTAGTAAACATATTAAGTAAAACTCTGATGTATACCGAATAGGTCCCCCGTCTATTGTAAAATAGACGGAGGACCTTTCTTCTTTAGTAAAACCTATACAAAGCACAAAAAAGGAACTATGCAAAGATCATTCGATCTTGTATAGTTCCTTTTCTCATATACCGTTACAATCTATGTTTCCATCTGACTATCTAGTTATGATCATAGCATCTAACTCTCTAGTAAGTATTACATCATGTAAGATACATAGACAAGAAATACATTAGCCGTTATATCCTTTAATTTTTAACGCTTCTACTAAGCGACGTAATGCCACCATGTACGCAGCCAATCTTGGGTATACTTTAAACTCTTCTTGCATAGCCCATACTTCTTCAAAGCTTTTTTTCATGTTCTTCGCTAATTTTTCGTTTACTTCTTCTTCAGACCAGTAGAAGCCAGCTTTGTTTTGTACCCATTCATAATAGGATACCACCACGCCACCACCATTTGCTAATACGTCTGGCAATACAGGAATGCCTTTTTCAAAGAAGTACAGATCCGCATCTTTGGTTAATGGTCCGTTAGCACCTTCCAAGATTAATTTTGCTTTTACTTCTTTCATATTGGCTTCGTTCACTTGGTTTTCTAAGGCCGCTAAATATAGCACGTCTACATCCAATAACAATAAATCTGGATTAGGGATTCTTGTCATACCTGGCTCTTTGTAACCTTCTAAAGAACGGCCATGAGAGTTTGCATATTCGTAAGCTTTTTCTACATCGATGCCGTTTGCATTGTACAGAGAACCATGTACATCACCGATGGCAACGATTTTAGCACCTTCACGATGCATCAATAAAGCACCAACAGATCCTACATTACCAAAACCTTGTACAGCAATCGTCAAATCTTTAATAGATTTACCTTGTTTTTCCAAGTAGGAAAGTAATGTAAACATACAGCCACGACCTGTTGCTTCATTACGGCCTAAAGAACCACCGATAGCTAATGGTTTACCTGTTACGATCCCTGGTGTCCATTGTCCAGTTAACGCACTGTACTCATCGACAATCCAAGACATGATTTGCGGATTTGTGTTCACATCAGGAGCTGGCACATCTCGTTCTACCCCAATGATAGGAGCAATTTTACGAACGAAACCACGTGTTAACCGTTCCAACTCTCTTTCACTTAGTTTTTTAGGATCTACCTTGATACCGCCTTTGCCACCGCCATATGGTAAATGAGCGATAGCATTTTTGATTGTCATCCACGCACCTAAAGCGCGCACTTCATTTTCATCTGCATCTGGGTGAAAGCGAAGACCACCTTTAGATGCGCCAAGAACGGAGCTATGTTGGCAACGGTAGCCAGTAAATACTTCCACATGTCCATCATCCATTTGTACTGGAATAGCCACGTTCATTTCACGTTCAGGGTGACGCAACACTTCATAGTCATTGCGTGGAATACCCAATGTGTCCGCTGCTAAGTCTAATGTTTGCAGCATATTTTCATAAGGGTTGTAATTTGCCATAATACCACCTCGTTTTACAAATAAATAGAATGTGTATACCCTAATAGTAACACAACTCATTCCTTATGACTATAGGCTTTCAAAAAAATCCTACTTAATTTATAGGTAAATTAAAACTTTAAAAACACTATTGTAAAAAAGAAGCTGATTCTATCACGAATCAGATAGAATCAGCTGCTCTTTCGTATTGAAAAATTGTCGACAACTCAAATATCCTGCTATAGCAATAGCAATGGATATAGTTGAAAAGGACATGAAAATGACGATAATCTGGTATTTAATGGCCTCCATAGGGCTCATGCCTGCCAAGATTAAGCCCGTCATCATCCCTGGCAAAGACACAATCCCCAATGTTTTTGCACTATCGATAGTAGGTTGCAAACTAAAGATAAGAGCTGCTCGCAAGATGGCTTTACAAGCTTGCATAGGCGTAGCGCCTAAAGCTAACTTAATCTGAATCTCTTGTTGGCGACTCTTAAAGCTCGTTGTAATTTGGCGGAAACATAATCCTACCGCCACCATCGCTCCCGACATGACCATGCCACCTACGGGAATCATTTGATAGGGAGTAAAGGATAAGACATTTGCACTCAACAATACCACTAAAGTAATGATGGCACCAATGCCAATACTAATACCTGCAATCCACGATGCACGCCGGATTCCTACGCCACGTTTACCCCCATTTATAGCGGCACTGATCAGCATCACCAGTAATACACCACCCGTAAAGAGCGGATGGTCTGCACCAAAGATGAAATGAAGCACATAACCTACTACCACAAGTTGTACGACCGCTCGCAAGGCACTATGCAAGATTTCTAGTTCCAATCGCATTTTCTGCTGATAAGATACGATAACCGCCATGGCGATAAGCACTGTTGCCATCAATAAGGATTCATTCGATAAGGCATTAAAGCTCCCCATGTAGCACCTCACAATCTGCAATATGTCCATCT
>CAUVRW010000216.1:0-2613 GCA_963554425.1 uncultured Veillonella sp. | reverse complement strand
GTATGTGCTCATCCACAAGCATTCTTCTCTCAACACGGAGAAACTCTTATCTAATTAGTAAACCGAGTGGTTTCTTAGATAAGTACTATACAACTGTATCAAGTGATACAAACCAATCAACATAAGAACTGAGTAGTTCTAAAGGCAAGTGCCTGATATACACATTATACTAAGTAGTAATGATATCTACCCAAGTGGGTCAAATTACATATACATCATCCCAAGTGGGTTAGATCTAGTATAGGTATACTAAAGCGACTGTGAAAACAGTCGCTTTTTTGTATGCTAATCTATATAAGTTCATGGATATTCTCTATGTAGCCGAGATAACTATCTTTTAGTATTCATCATCTTCTCTTCATATTAGTAAGATATACTTTAGTTACAGATGATAAGGTACACTAAATGAATCCTAAGCCCTATGCTTTTAATTATATGTTAATTCATAGTTTATCCTCCCTATAAAAGCCTTGAAATAGCATATAATACACTTTGGGTAACCTACTAATAGGGAGTACCTAATTAAGATTTATACACTAGATACTAAGAAGGAGACGCTTATGAAACGTGCATTACTATTAACAACCCTAGCCATGACTATCGGCTCTTCCGCTTTTGCTGCATCCATTAATTACCCTAGTTTTCAAGGAGAACATAAACCTATGTCTTTCAAAATGGCATCTACGGAAGATATGAAGGCCTATACAAAGGATCTAGAGGATTACTTAGCCGATACAGATGCAGTGATTCAAATGTTAATTACTAAAAAACGCGCCGCTATCGATGCTTACAATGCGGGTGTACGTGAATATAACAAGGATGACTTCTTCCACAAAGATCGTGTAGAACCATACTCTTACGATGAAAGCTACTCCCAAACTAAACGTGTAGGTGGTCATACATACCATTCCTTCGGAGATACAGTGATTATCACATCTGACAATATCATTCCCGTAGCTGAGGAAACAAAATCTCAAAAGAAAGAAGAAGATGACGCTTTCGCACGCATGATGCGCCGCATGGAAAAACATCTTGGCATTGATCGCTGGTAAATATACAAATAGGCTGTAGCCCCTGCAAATCAGTAGGCTACAGCCTTTTATTTGTTTCTCAGTACTTTCATCATAGATACATCCTGTATCTATGGTATTACTTATACCTTATCGAATTGTTTTTTTGTCATTAAATGCTTCTTGGTCGAAGGTTCCTTGTAATCGATCAACTACGATAGCATTTGTCATAGAACCACTTACGTTTAGCATCGTACGTCCCATATCAACGATAGGATCGACTGCTAAGATTGGAGAAATAGCCCCGAAGAATGCCCCCATACCTGTACCAGATAAGGAAACAGATGCTGCCATAGTCGCCGTACCAGGTACGCCAGCAATCCCTAAGGAGCCCAATGCAATAACGATTACACTCATTACATACATTGTGAAATCTAATGGCACGCCAGACACACGAGCAATGTAGATGATACACAATGCAGGGAAAATGCCCGCACAACCTTGCATGCCCGCTGTAGTACAGAAACTTGCTACTGTATTCGCAGTGGCAGGATTAACACCTAATTTTTTAGTCAATGTTTCTACTGTTAATGGCAATACGCCCATACTAGAACGAGATGTGAAAGCCAAAATTAACGCTTCTTTGGCCTTGCGGAAGTACATAATAGGGCTCACACCGAATAGCGTTAATAATACAGCTTGTACAAATAACATAATCACTACGCCCACATAGATCAGCACAATGAACAGTGCCATATCCGCAATAGCACCAAATCCTTTTTGTGCTAATGTAGTCGCCAATAATGCAACCACACCATATGGCATTAAACCTATGATGAAATCAGCTACCCAGAAAATCACTGTGTACGCTTCATCAAATAATTTTGTGATGACTTGTAAATCAGTAGCCCCATGTTGTTTAGCCAATCGAGCAATGCCACCGATGATAACACCGAATACTACGATGGCGATGACATTCGTTTGCGCCATAGCATTCACAGGGTTGGACGGAATCAAGGCACGTAGTGTATCAACTACTGGTTTCACTTCGCGCATTTTAGAATCGCCTACAACCGCTAATGTACCTTCCCCTAATCCAGTTACTGTACCTAGCACTAAGCCTACGATAGCAGCAATACCAACCATGACTAAGGCTACCACACCTGTGGAGGATACAAGACGCTTTAAGTTCGCATTCGTATCCATATGTAAGATAACATGAACAATGGAAATAAATACCACAGGAATAACGAGCATACGAATTAAATCAATGAATCCTCCCCCAATAAGAGAGAACCACTTCGTGCTTTCCTTGATGAATACCACATCCATCGGATTGTTAGGGAATCCTGCAATCAGTTGCACCGCAACCCCTAGTACAGCACCTACTCCAGTAGCAACCATTACTAATGTACCGAAGTGAATATTTCTTTTCTGAAGAAAATACACATATCCTAAGGCGATAACGAATAACACGAGTATACCTATCGTCATAGGATCGCTAATCATGAGAAATTGTGTAAAAAATGGCATATCCATACAAATTCTCCTTCCTTTCCAGACCTAACTATAGTCCAATTACTTCTTGATTCCCTGCACTGTA
>CAUVRW010000215.1:0-2637 GCA_963554425.1 uncultured Veillonella sp. | reverse complement strand
GTAAACAATTCTTCTTGGTATTGCTGACTTAAACAGCCCGCCACGATAAGACCTTTACAGTCTCCATATTGTTTATATTGACCAGCCTCTAATATAGTATTGATCGATTCTTCTTTTGCTTTCTCGATAAATGTGCATGTGTTGATAATAATAATTTCTGCTTTTTCTAACTCTTCTGTAATTTCATAGCCATTATCTTGTAAAGCTCCTAACATCACCTCTGTATCCACCAAATTCTTGGCGCAACCTAAACTAATATAACCTAACAACTTACTCATGGTGTATCCTTTCTAAAACGCACTTGTCGTATCCATTCTTGTAATATCTTATCTTGCTCTTCTTTCACAATCCCTGCATTCCATAACACAAGATGATTGCCCTGTCGGTCTTTATGAGATTCCACCGTTTCTCTGGTTGGCAAATAATACCTATCCCCCTCTTTCAATACAGCTTGTACCCGTTCTGAAAGTAACCAACTCACAAACGCTTCACTTTCACCAACATTACTGGATCCTTTTAGAATCCCTACGCCCATCAAATCATAAGGAGTACCTTCCCTAGGATATAAAATCGTCAAAGGATATTTATGAACCTCATAGAATTTGGCATCCGAATAATGTCCTACACTGACCTGTACATCTCCAATAGCAGCCATGCGCACTGAAGATGGCAAGGCTTTTGCATACTGTACAATACGTGGCCGCAAACTATCAAAATAGGAGATAGCACCATCCAGTCCATAGATAGCACCAAAACTATTCAATAAAGTAGTAGACGATGCATCAGCTACAAAATCAGTGACCGCTATACGCCATGGGCCCGTATAAGCTAAGGAAAACCAAGTGTTTACATATTTTCCCTGACTGCTATAGAAGGTATCGTGTAAGGCTAAGACATAAGGATCATACCATATCCCTACCCATTGCTCATCCGGGCCGTGGAATACTGTATCTACCGAATACGTTAAAGTAATTGGCAATCTACGAAAGGCTCCATGCTCAACCCCTTCACTGAGATTGGATTTTGTAGAAATCACAAGATCCCCTTGTTGCTCTGCTTCTGGCAAAGCTAACCGTGTACCCATTTGATTCTGCGGTATGGGAATAACATGTACTCTTACTTGTGCCTCTCTTTCGTAGGCCTGTCCTATAGCCTTCAAGACGTCAGGGTCCCCATCTGTATAGATAGTAATTTCTGCTCTTGTAGAAATCACACGTTGATCCACTTGATCTTGTTTCATATCATTAAGCCACAAGCCTACACTAAACATACCTACTACTACTAGTAAATACACTATAAGCAATCGTAACCGTTTCATAGATTCACCTCCTTTACCTATTAGAGATACCTAACCAAAATTCCTTTTTTTCATGCCTTTATTTTTTCGATTTCCTATACCAGTTTTAGAACCACTATTTGTACGTCCTTCCCCTTGCATAGATCCTTTTCCTCTACCTGTTGCTTTCACTCCACCCTTAACTGAAATTCTAGTCCTATCAGATTTTGGTGCATTCCGTTTTATACATCGCGGAGGAATTAAGCATAATGGTCCAAAACCGATTAAATCTCTGCGATTTGCTTTGATTAAGGCTTCTTTTACTAATTCATAATTATCTTCTCGTTTATATTGCATCAAGGCTCGTTGCATAGCTTTATCTCTGCCTTTTTTAGCCACATATACAGGCTCACCTGTAAGGGGATTGATTCCTGTGTAATACATGGCGGTCGATAAGCTACCTGGAGTAGGAATAAAATCTTGCACCTGTTCTGGAGTCATATTTTGATCTCGCAAAAATTCTGCCAATTCAATAGCATCTTCTAATGTACAGCCTGGATGAGAACTCATAAAATAAGGCACCAAAAATTGTTGTTTACCTAATTTACGATTCGCCTCATCAAACCAAGATTTAAATTTTAAGAAGTAACTTTTATTGGCTTTCCCCATGATGGTCGTTACATGCTCGGATACATGTTCAGGGGCAACTTTTAATTGACCACTCACGTGATGTTCGCACAATTCTCGAACGAAGTCTTTGTTATTATCGTCCAATACATAGTCGTACCGTAACCCAGAGCGCACAAACACTTTTTTTACACCTTTTACATTACGTACTTTTCGCAAAATGCTCACATAGTCATCATGATTCGTATTTAACTGAGGACATGCTTTGGGCGCAGCACATGTTTTCCCCTTACAAGCGCCTACTTTCAACTGTTTATCGCAAGCAACATGACGGAAATTTGCCGTAGGACCTCCTACATCATGAATGTATCCTTTAAATCCATCCATAGTTGTCATACGATGAGCCTCATCTAAGATCGACTGATGACTACGATTTTGAATAATTCGTCCTTGATGGCTTGTAATAGCACAGAAAGAACAACTACCAAAACAACCACGATGGCTAGTAATACTAAACTGCACTTCTGCTAAGGCAGGTACTCCACCAGCCGCATCATACATAGGATGCCATTTTCTCGTATAGGGTAAACTATAGACATGGTCCATTTCTTCCTGTGTTAATGGTAAGGCTGGACTATTCTGTACTATATACCGATTACCATGCCCTTGCGCCACTGTTTTCCCATAGTATGGATCTTGCTCATCAAATTGCATTTTAAAGGCTTTAGCAAAGA
>CAUVRW010000214.1:0-2645 GCA_963554425.1 uncultured Veillonella sp. | reverse complement strand
CCTATTTTTTTGATATACTATCTATGTCGATGTGATACTCGACAGGAACTATGAAACCTCATAAGTTCCAGCCTTTCAAACTACTTACATATGTGATAACGGTGACTTCCCATACACACCTATAGTTATCACAAACAAGCCACCTACTCGGCCCCATACGAGTCAGGTGGCTTTCACCTTATATGCAATTGTCATATACATCAGCGCTACTCTCACAGATGTTTTGCACGATGCAAGGCTATCAATAAAGCAACATATAGTATATGCTGATTTTAAATGAACTACCTAAACTATAAGGAAGGAGTGATAGTATGAACAAAATTATTTACCTAGGCGGTGGTTGCTTCTGGGGTGTTGAAAGCTACTTTCAACGCATTCCAGGTGTTGTAGATACTGAGGTAGGTTACAGCAACGGCGCTCAGCCAAATCCAAGTTATGAAGACGTATGTCGTGGCAGTGGTCACGTGGAAACTGTGAAAGTCACCTATGATCCATCTGTGATTTCTCTTCCTAAAGTTTTGCAGTATTTCTTACGCATTATCGATCCTTTCAGCATTAATAAGCAAGGAAATGATATAGGGGTGCAGTATCGCAGCGGTGTGTATTATGAACACCCTGACGATAAAGCGATCATTGAATCTACCCTAGAGCGTGCTAACAGCCATTACAAAGAGCCTTTTGCCATAGAAGTCTTACCACTAACATCCTTTTATCCAGCTGAAGACTATCACCAAGATTATTTAGACAAAAATCCAAATGGCTATTGTCATATTAATGTGTCCAAAGCTTATGAACCTTTGATTGATGAAAGTGACTATGAACGAAAATCTGACTCCGTTTTACGAGAAGAACTCAGCGACTTAGCCTATTCGGTAACGCAACAGAGTGCTACAGAACGACCTTTCTCTCATGGATATACAGATGAGTTCCGTCCTGGGATCTATGTAGATATTACCTCTGGAGAGCCTCTTTTTATCTCTGCCCAGAAATTTGACTCCGGTTGCGGTTGGCCTAGCTTTGCGCAGCCTATCAACAGCGATGTCGTTCGTTACTACCACGATGATAGTCTAGGACACCATCGCATCGAAGTGCGCAGTCGCATTGGCGATGCTCATTTAGGGCATGTCTTTGAAGATGGCCCCCAATCTATGGGCGGTCTCCGCTATTGTATCAACGGCGCTTCCTTGCGTTTTATCCCTCTCGAAAAACTTGAGGAAGAAGGATATGGTAGTTTGCGTAAGTTCGTAGAACGTAGCGAAGCTCTATCTCAAAATTCTTAAGAATATTCCCATACAATAGATGGACATATGTCCAATATCATTTTTATGATTACAGTTCATCGTAACTGACAACACAAAAGACTGTAAACTCAGGGCTATATTCCCATGTGTTTACAGTCTTTTATTGTTATATAGACAATATATGATTATGTATTCTGTCTATAGCGATAGAGCTAGCATTCTTGAACACTATGTTTATACTGCTAAAGTACGTATATCCCTATAGATTATACATATGCTATTGTATCCCTATAAAGTCTGTATCTTACAAGTGCAGAAAATTACACTCGCCAAGAAATCCACGCAATGGTATCTGTTGTATGGTTTTCTAATTTGCCATCTACAGCTTTCGCAGATAAGAACTCCCGGATTTCTTGTTTAATCACCTCTAAATCGCCACCTACTTTACGATGCACACGTAAGCAGAAATAATCGACTGCTTCATCAACAGTTAAGGTTTCTACTTCTTCTACTGTTTTATAAGTAATATTTACATTTTTTCCGATTTCATTAACTGTGCCCAAGCAATCTTGTAGCATGGATTCCCATGGGCTTCCGCTTACACCATATCGCTCAGAATAGATGGCATCTAAATATTCATCTTTACGATCGGCGAATATGATACATAAACAGTTTTTGCGACTAGCTTTGTGCAAGGAGTGAAGATTAGCCGTATCCGACATGATAGGGCAAAAAATACTATATACCAAATCAAATTGTTTGTCCCACTCTAAGGCTTGCCGTGCCTCTTCAGACCATGGTCCTAGCCATAAATCTAGTGAAAGACCTTCACTTTCACTAATTGCTTTGCCACCTTCTAACATGCCTGTGGAAAGATCAACACCGGTTACTCTCACCCCATTACGAGCGAGTCCCATGGCATAATCACCAGTACCACAGCCTACATCAAGGGCCGTTTCTCCCTCCGCAGGGTGGATTCCCAGCTCTTGCAGACGGGCTACAAAATCTGTTACTTGCGCTACCCGATCCTCCCGCTGATGCATATTCACGAAAAACTTGGACGTTTGATTCCAAGATTGTTGCTCCTCTTGCCAGCCCTCCATAGAAACAGGCATTGTTGTGATTGTACTCATAGAACCCTCCTTATCACTTTATCTTTAATAGGGTAGATATAATTTACATGTATATGACTACTACTATTATTATATATGATATTCCTAAAATTACATATGATAAATATTATCAATTCATATGCTTTAATTATACTATATTACAAGCACATATACTGTGCCTATGGCAACAAAAAAGCGACCTTGCGGTCGCTTTTCGTATTTAGAATCTACGATTCAATTATGCTTCGATAGCTGTAACAACACCAGCGCCTACTGTATGGCCACCTTCGCG
>CAUVRW010000213.1:0-2648 GCA_963554425.1 uncultured Veillonella sp. | reverse complement strand
TCAGCGATAAGTTTCATGATATCATGACGGCTTACCATACCAATCAAATGATACGCATCATCAACAACTGGCAAGTTTTTCAAATGTTTTTCTACCATGGCTCCCACTGTTACTTCCACTTCTGCGTCTGCATAGGCCGTGATCACTTCTGTGGTCATGATTTCTTCTACATGGGTAGCCATCAATTTTTTGAATTGTCCATCATATTCACCGATACCACCATAATAGATATTAGCGCCTAAAATATTGATGTAATGTGGCGCATGGGGACGAACTTTTTTGTACAACAAATCCCCTTCCGATACAATGCCAATCAACTTGTTATCTTCATCAACTACAGCAATAGCTGTTAAATTGTGTTTTACCATCAATTTAGCTACATTTGTAATTTGTTCATCTTTACCAACAGTAATTGGGTATTTGTTCATAATTTCTTGTAATGTCATAATGAGTTCCTCCTATTTCATATATACATAGGCAGCAAAGATAGCAATGACTATCGCTGTTACAACCAAAATGGCAGTCAAACTTTTACGGTTACCACCATCGCCCCCTTCTTGGGTGCCAATGTGATTTCCCTCTTCATCATAAGCATGACGATATTGCCCTTCTAAATCCGTGTAATCCATTACATCTTCTATTTTCGCTTGTTGGCGTAATTCTTGCAATCGCTTTCTACGTTCTTCTACATCGCTTGCTACAGAATGGACCTGTACTTTCATCACATCTTCTCGCAATCCTTCTAGGCGAGGTACCATTAATTGCAATCGCTCTACCAAAGCCTTATTAATTTCTACGCAAGAACTCAGTGCTGTTTGATGTAAAAGTAACATATGCACTATTTCTTCTTCCGAAGCACTTGTGCCACCGGCTACCACAGATTTCGCAAATTCTGTTTCTTTTGAAAGCATCTCAACCACGGTAGAAATATAATAATCTAGACGATCAAAAATCTTATTTAGTTCTACATTCTGTTCTAGCAATTCTTGTTTACGATGCAATAAATACGCTGGGTTACCGCCAGATGTTTCCATTTGTTGAATCATATTCGCCATATCTATATAGATATCTAATACAGTGCATACTGTATCTGTTACATTCGTATATTCTCCTATACTATCTGACACCATATGACGACGTTCTTCTAAAGACTCTGATTGCTCCTTCTCTTCTAATTCGACAAAGAGTGCCTCATATCCTTGTACCAATCCTTGTATTTCATTTTGAATCGCAAGAATATCTTCTTTTCCTTCTATTAATTCTGTTATATAATGTCCTACAAATTCTGGATTCTCTAGGGGCAATTCCTGTATATCTGCCGACACATAAGTAATTCCTTTTTCAATTGCACTTGCCATGCATATCTCCTTTCTTACCAGTGATAAGGTTCATTTCGATTAATTTTACAAGCTCTATATAATTGTTCTACCAGTACGAGACGCACCATTTGATGGGTGAAAGTCATGGGGCTGATGGACAATTTCCACTGTGCCCGTTGTCGTAATTCTTCGGACACCCCAAAGGTTCCTCCAATGATGAATACCATCTCGCTATTCCCTTGCACTTCTAATTCACTAATTCGTTTTGCCAACTCTTCAGAACTCATTTGTTTTCCATATACATCCAGCAGCACTACAAAGGATTGCGGTGTGCAATATTTAAGCAATCGTTGCCCTTCATCATAGAGGGCTTTTTGCTTATCTGATGGACTTGGCTTATCTCCTAATTTACTTTCTGGTAACTCTGTAATAGTGATGCCCCCATACGGTTGCACTCGCTTAACAAACTCTGCCACCCCTTCTCGTAAATAAGGTTCTTTTAACTTTCCTATACAATAGATAGAAAATTTCATAGATTCCTATCTCCTAAAACGTTCAATACATGCCAATCTAAGACTCTTTATATATCACGAGATACACCAATAGAGGTATACTCTTTTGGGTCTCCATGATACGCCGTAAACCCTTCTTGACCTTGTGCATTGCACCAAGCTAACAAGCGATCTGATAGCTGCTCTACTAAATGGAGGGAATTATTTTGCTCGGAACGATGAGCAAAGACAACTTCCATCCCCTTAGGTCGTCTTAGGGCTGATAACACTTTCATAGCCGTTACATTACACAAATGTCCTGATTGGCCTTTTACACGACGTTTTAAATCTGGTGAGTACGGTCCATAGAGCAACATCTGTTCATCATAGTTCGCTTCCAAGACCAACAAATCTGTATCATGCAAATGTGTTAACATTTCCTTTGATACCATACCTGTATCTGTTAGCAAAGCTGCTTTTGTGTGCCCTTTATAACAAGTGACACCTATGGGATCCACCGCATCATGACTAGTAGAAAATGGTTGTAATACCATATCTCCTATGGTCACTTCTTTCGTCCCTAACGTTTGAAAGCACTCCGCAGATACGCTAAATTTATCCATAAGGCACCGTGCTGTATTAGGTTTTGTGATAATAGGTAAGCCCATTTGTTTAATCATTTGAGGTACCCCTGCAATATGATCAGAATGTTCATGGGTAATGACAATCCCTTCGACTATATGCTTCGGTATCTCTAAATCTTGTAAGGCATTCGTAATCCGCCGGCAACTAATACCTGCATCAATAATCACTGCACTGCGAGAACTGCGAATAATGG
>CAUVRW010000212.1:0-2654 GCA_963554425.1 uncultured Veillonella sp. | reverse complement strand
TACGGCGTGAAAGTAGGTTACTACCATGGTGGTTTATCTGATGAAGAGCGTAAGTACCAACAGAATCGTTACGCCTTTGATGAAGTACAAGTTATGGTAGCTACCAATGCATTTGGAATGGGCATCGATAAAAGTAATGTGCGCTATGTGATCCATTACCAAATGCCACGAAATATGGAAAGTTATTACCAAGAGGCAGGCCGTGCTGGACGAGATGGAGCACCGGCAGATTGTATTTTGCTCTACAATGGGCAAGATGTGGCAGTACATCAATATATTCTAAGTCAAAGTGACTTGCCACCAGAACGACAACGGATTGAGCGGAATATGCTACAAGCCATGATCGATTATTGTCATACACCTATGTGCCTACGTAAATTCATGTTGTCTTATTTTGGTGAACAAGTGCCTTGGGATCAATGTCATCATTGCAGTACTTGTGATGAACCACGAGTGGCAGTGGATGTAACAGCCGAGGCGAGCACAGTATTGCATACGATTTGGAATACAGAAGAACGATATGGTGTGACCATGATTGCGGATATCCTATGTGGGAATCGGACGGAGCGTATTGAGAAGTTTCGCTTACACCGATTATCCGTATTTGGCAAATTAAATCGTTGGGCAGATAAAGATGTAAAAGGCTTTATTAAGCGCTTAATGGCGATGGGGTATGTGACGTCTTCGGGAGGGCAATATCCTATTTTATCCGTTACAGAACAAGGTCATGAAGTATTAGCGGGACGGGTCACTGTGAAAGATGTGCCTATAGATGTAGGGGAACATCGTCCTATGCAGGGCCGTTCTAAATCAAATGCTTCAGGGCTAGCAAAAGCCACTAAGAATAACTCCTTATTTGAGGCTCTGCGTGTGTATCGTTTGGAACTTTCAAAAACAGAAGGGGTAAAACCGTTCATGATTTTTTCAGACGCTACTTTATTGGACATGGTAGCAAAAGAACCATTGACCTTAGGAGATATGGCGAATGTGAAAGGCGTAGGAGATATGAAGCTGCGCAAATATGGCAATGAATTTTTGAAGGTTATTGCCGATTTTAAGGGCAACATATAGCGATAGAGGGACAACTTGATATTTATCTAAATGTAGATATACAAATACATATAGACACAGATATTGATACAAATACAGATATATATACATACAGATATACAAAATATATGCTGATACCATTTAGCGTAGTTTCGTATACAAGGAGGCATAGATGAGTTTAGCAGACACGCAATATTTACAGATTATAGAAAATATATTAGATCATGGGTATTATGCCAACAATCGTACAGGCATTGCGACCTATAAATTACCGCATCAAGTGATGCAATTCAATTTAGCAGAAGAATTTCCTATTTTAACCACGAAATTTGTGGCTTTCAAAACGGCCATTAAAGAATTGCTTTGGATTTGGCAATTGCAATCTAATGATGTACGTCAATTACAGGCCATGAATGTAAAAGTTTGGGATGAATGGATGCGTGAAGATGGTACGATTGGTAAGGCCTATGGATACCAAATTGCCAAATATAAACAATTAGATAATTTATTGGATATGCTACAAAAGGACCCTCAAAGTCGTCGTATGATTGTGACTTTATGGAATATTGAGGACTTGCCAGATATGGCGTTGCAACCATGTGCCTATGAAACATTATGGGATGTCACAGATGGTCGTTTAAATTGTATGCTTATCCAACGCAGTGGGGATATGGGATTAGGAGTACCTTTTAATACGGCTCAATATGCAGCATTGGTTCATATGATTGCCCAAGTATCTGGATTGCAGGCAGGACAATTCACGCATGTCATCAATAATGCTCATATTTATGAGAACCATGTAGAAGCTTTACGTACTCAATTAGAACGTAAACATGAAGCCTTAGAGGCTCCGGTGTTACGATTAAACCCAGAGATCAAAAATTTCTATGATTTTACGCCAGAAGATATAACTCTAGAAGGCTATGAGCATTTAGGGAAACTATCTATGACAGTAGCTGTATAAGGAGTTATCTATGTTAGCAATGATTGTAGCAGTGGCTGAGAATGGCGTTATAGGCAAGGATAATCAACTGATTTGGCGCATTCCAGAAGATTTAGCGTATTTTAAACAGCGCACTACTGGGTATGTTATCATAATGGGTCGAAAGACATTAGAGTCTTTGCCGTTTTTGTTACCTAATCGTGAACATTGGGTTATTACATCACAATTAGATTACATACCACCCTATGAAGGAGTGAAAGTATTCCATAGTCCAGAGGAAGCGGCACAAGCGGCACAAGACATAGAGTTAGCGTATTGCATTGGCGGTGCGCAGGTGTATGCAAGCATGGCACCTTATGCAGATCGTTTGTATGTGACGGAGTTACACCGAGCTTTCACAGGGGATGTGACATTTACTGAGCATACTAAGCCAGAATGGATGGAGATAGAGCGTATACCCGGCGCAGGGCAAGATGAGTTGTCTTATGATTTTGTAACCTATGAAAGGCGGAAATAGAATGGAAATACATGTAGTGATAGCCCAAGAGTTAGGGGTAAAGCCACATCAAGTAGAAGCAGCCATTACTTTATTAGATGAGGGCAATACAGTACCATTTATTGCACGGTATCGAAAAGAAGTGACTGGTGAGTTAAAAGATGA
>CAUVRW010000211.1:0-2656 GCA_963554425.1 uncultured Veillonella sp. | reverse complement strand
CATGTACGCCAAGAGGATAGTACAACTAACTCAACTGAACAAGGTACGGTGCCAGAAAGCACACCACAACCTACTGTCTATGAAAATGATCTAGGTTTAACAGGAGATACCAAACTATTCCCTCTATTTGATATAATCCCTGGTCTAAAAGATCACATGATTCATATCAATCCAAACTTTAAAATGCTAAATTCTCCACTCGCTAAATTAATGAAACACAAAGCTACTTTATCCATGGTAGCAGAACGTGGTGAGATGACATTAGATGCATTAATCCAAGCTATTTTAGCTTTCAAATATAAGAATCAATAGTATATTACGGGCTGTAACAACATGTACATTTTTACATGTTGCTACAGCCCCACTTATTAAAAATATAAAAGTAGAGGAAAGTTGATGCTGTTTGTTCAACTTTCCTCTATTGCATTGGTAGTCTATTTTGTTACAGCCCATTGTATTCTTACACCTATTCTTTTCAAATACCACTATACAGTTCGCCGAATGATCCATGTATTATATACATGTTAAAAAGACAGACACAGTTTGTACACCAAACCATGTCTGTCTTTTTCATTACTCAATCTCTTTATTTTTAATTTTTTCCAAGAATATTTCGATTCGTTTTACCGCTTCTTTGATATTCTGCAAGGAATTAGAATAGGCTACACGAACAAATCCTTCTCCACAGTCCCCAAAGGCATTACCAGGAACAACGGCAATACGTTGATCATAGAGTAGTTTTTCACAAAACTCTTCCGATGTCATCCCTGTGCTTGTAATAGATGGGAATACATAGAAGGCCCCTTCTGGCTCAAAGGTATGTAATCCCATACGATTAAAAGCACTTACCAATAAACGACGACGCATATCGTATTCTTCACGCATGTATTGAATATCTTTGTCTCCATTTTTTAAGGCCTCAATAGCTGCATATTGAGACATGGACGGTGCACTCATAATACCATATTGATGCATCTTCGTCATCTGCGCAATAATCGGTGCCGGACCTGTGGCAAAGCCAAGGCGCCAGCCAGTCATGGCATAGGCTTTGGAAAATCCATTAATTAAGATTGTCCTCTCTTGCATACCTGGTATAGATACAATGGATACATGTGGTTCATCACCATAGGTAAGTTCACTATATAACTCATCGGATAGAATGAACAAATCATGCTTGATAACTACTTTTGCAATGGCTTCCAAGTGCTCACGGCGTAATACCGCCCCTGTTGGATTATTAGGGAATGGTAATACTAACAGCTTCGTCTTTTCTGTCACAGCCGCTTCAATCGCCTCTGGAGTCAACCGAAACTCATCTTCTTCTTTCGTAATAATCTGCACTGGCTTTGCATTACACAATTCTGCTAATGGCGTATAGCACACAAAGCTCGGCACAGGAATCAATACTTCATCCCCTGGGTTGAGTAAGGTACGACAGGTTAAGTCAATGGCCTCTGAGCCACCTACGGTTACAATCACTTCCGTAGTTGGATCATAAGACACATGATACTTTCGTTCTAACCAGTTAGAAATCTCTTCTCGTAATTCCATAAAACCACGATTAGGAGAATACCAAGTTTTCCCCTTTTCTAATGTATTAATCCCTTCTTCACGTATATGATAGGGCGTAGCGAAATCTGGTTCACCAATACTAAGGGAGATAACATTATCTAATTCGTTAGCAATTTCAAAAAAACGACGAATCCCCGATGGTTTCACAGCTTTGATTTCAGAATTTAAATAGTTGTCATAATTAATCATCGAATACATTTCTCCGATCTTCACGAACTCCACCCGTGTGGAACACAATATTGTTATCTTTATAACGTGTTAAGATAAAGTTTGTTGTGGTGGAAAGCACAGAATCTAATGTAGATAGACGACGAGATACAAATAAAGCGATATCACGCATGCTAGCCCCTTCCACAATAACCGTTAAATCATAGCTACCAGACATAAGGTACACACCTTGCACTTCTGGAAATTCCATAATTCGTTCTGCCACTTTATCAAAGCCCTGATCTGGAGCAGGAGTCACACCTAATTGGATAAGCGCAGTAGATTTATTTTGGTCTACTTGTTCCCAATCAATGACTGCTTGGTACCGTTTAATAATACCAGCCTCCTCGAAGGCTTGAATACGACTTGCCACATGCGCTTCTTCACTGTTGAGCATAATGGCGAGGTCGGCGGCCGACATGGAGGCGTCCTCATCTAATAAACGTAATAAACGATGATCCAATGTGTCTAATTGTACTGTCATAAGGGAGACTCCTTTCTTATGATTCACATCTATATCTTGTAAACTATAGCATTGTTATATAATTCTCAATGCTTTTCTTTTTATTATAGTCAGTTTCTCTGAAAGTAGCAATACATTATATTACACCTACAAAATTTAATCGCAAGATAGTCTGCTCGAAGCAAGCCTATACTGATGATCGGACTAGAGATACAACGCATCCCCTCATGTTAGTATTTCTCTCATACCAGTTTCTAACTTCGTGGATAGTCACACTCTAAAAAAATTTTATACCTGCGCTTCCCCTTACCAGCGCCGGAAATACACTAAATTGATTTATATAATACGCTCACATCACTATTCTTACCTACTCTTTTCTCCTATGTATCTACCCATATATTGTTAACTTAGTTA
>CAUVRW010000210.1:0-2670 GCA_963554425.1 uncultured Veillonella sp. | reverse complement strand
AGCCATTCCAAGCACCAAGATTCCTATTAATATATATATTCTCATCTATATCACTCCTCGGTATAGATTAACAAAGATCAATGAATTTCCCATGAGGACCCGCCCAAGGTAACACGTGAAAGGCTTCTTTACGGCAGAGAATCCAATCGTCTTTCAAAGGGATAATCTGACCTTGTGCTACCATTTGTTGCACCGCTTCATCACCCTCTAATACTATCGTATTCGCCATATCTATTGCCACCTCTGTAGCTTCCCCTCGATAGCCTTTCATAGTCCATTTGCGATGGCTAAAGATATGAGTCACTTCTTTTACCATAGGCCGATCCATGATGACCGTAACCCCAATGGATTGTAATAGCTCGATTAGTTCCGCTTTACGACTCTCTGCTGTGCCACCTTCTACACTTGGAAATTCCCACATCCCTTGGAGTAAGCCTTCCTTCGGCCTTCGATGGAGCACATAATAGCCCTCTAGTGTTTGGATAATCCCTACGTAGAGCTGTACTGCTTGTACCTTTGTTTTCTTAATCCGTATTGGCAATACTTGCTCTGTTCCTGCTATTTTTGCTTCACAATCCTGCACTAATGGACAAGATTCACAGCGAGGTGTTTTAGGAATGCAAATGGAGGCGCCAAAGTCCATGAGGGCTTCATTGAAGTCTCCGGGGCGATCATAAGGCATCGTCTCCTCTACCAAGGCGGTAATCTCCTTTTTACCTACGGTCCCTAAAATATCTTCATGAATATTGTACAACCGAGCATATACTCGAAGCACATTCCCATCTACGGCAGGTTCACGAAGATTATACGCAATGGAAAGCACTGCTCCGGCTGTATAGGATCCTACACCTTTTAAAGATTCCATTTCTTTCCGTGTTTTCGGCACTTGGCCCCCATAGGTTTCTACTACTTCTTTCACACCTTGGTGTAAATTACGAGCCCTAGAATAATACCCTAGACCTTGCCATGCCCGAACCACCGTATCTTCTTCGGCACTAGCTAAACTTTCTAGTGTTGGGAATTGTAATACCCAGTTTTCAAAATAAGGGCGCATAGCCTCAATCCGTGTTTGTTGAGACATCACTTCCGACACCCAAATGCGATAGGGGTCTTTACTTTCACGCCAAGGCAAGTCACGTTTATGCACATCATACCAATCTAATAAATGTTTCGTCCATGCCACTTGGCTTTGCTGTTCTATTGGTTTCACTTCATTCCCTCATATATCCAAGCCGCCACACGGTCCACATCGTCGCTTTCTAGCACCTCTTCTACGGTCACGAATTGCATGGATTCTATCGTACTATTATCTTCCTTGAAGGTAATAATACCTTTCAATTTCTCTCCACGCCAAATCCGTGGAATCCACTCTTCATCACCAGCCCACATATGGTCAAAGGGCGTATTGTCCAACGTGAACCAATAAGGCTCCATCTCTTCCGATTCCAAAGGAATGCCTTGAAATTGTTCTACCATATATACATAACTAATATGGCTCAACTCCGGTGAGTAAGGGAACTGAAAGTCCAACAGCGCCACTGCTTGTAGGCCCTCTTCTTTCACCAGTAAGGATACTTCTTCGAAGACTTCTCGCACGGCACAAGCACGGAAACTTTCACCATCCTCAATTTTACCACCAAATCCATTATAATAGTCGGCTCCAAAGCCGCGTTTTTTACGTCCTAATAAAAATAAATTCTCCCGTTTTGGAAAACATAATGTTGTAGGTCTCATAGTTCCTCCTATTCTTTTTTTATTATATCATGTTTCACACTTTCATAAACCTCGCCCCCTATGATACTATAGTAATAGTGAGGTGAACTATGAAAGAACCATTAATTTTTGATATTGCTCTGGGACAAACAAAGCCCGACAGCATGCACAATCGCGACGGGCATTGCCCATTTTGCGAACCCTCGCAATTAACCGATATACTAGATACATCTGGGTCCATCATTTGGCTCATGAATAAATATCCTGTATTGGAATACACATGGCCTACTGTTATTATTGAAACGTCACCACATGTGCATACGGAATATTCTAAATTACCCTTTTCAGAAGCGGTCCATATTTTAGAATTTGGTCGAACCAAATGGGAAGAGGTAAAAGCCAACCCTCGTTTTACGTCTGTCTTATTCTTTAAAAACTATGGTCCCATGTCTGGTGGATCCATCTATCATCCGCATAGTCAAATCATCGGCTTAGAGAACTATGATTACCGCGAAGATATTCACAAAGAACATTTTGATGGGTGGCTCATCCATGAAGAGGATGGTCTGCGTATGACCTTATCCAATCGTCCTATCCATGGATTCTTTGAATTTAATATGCGATTTGATCCACAATTAGATACACCTATACTAGCCAACTACTTACAACGCACTTTACGGTACGTATTAGAAGGCTTCTCTAAATATGCAAAATCTTATAATCTATTTTTTTACGATATTAATGACGGATTTCACTATCTTAAAATCGTGCCACGCTATATAACATCACCACTTGTCATCGGCTATGGGATTCCTCAAGTATGCCATGAAACACGTGCCTTAGAGGTCATCCGTCATATACAACCATATTTACACAATTCTTTGGAGGTTTAATGAAAGTTTTTGCCATTGGCGATTTACACCTATCTGGGCAACCACCAACAAAACCTATGACCAT
>CAUVRW010000209.1:0-2680 GCA_963554425.1 uncultured Veillonella sp. | reverse complement strand
TTTATGTATATATAGCTTTAACCTATATATGTATATAGTTTATATCCAATTGACTACATAGGAATAAGAATATACAATAGTAGACGTTACTGTAGGTCCAAATTTAAAGTAACCCCATATTAGAAGTATGAAATCATACTAATGTAAATATTGTAATTATGAAATAAAAAGATATATTTATAAAATTAGATATATAGATTATCAATATATAACGCTCATAAATTAATTATTAAAATATCACAATAGATATATATAATATCGGCACATAGTAAATAGTAAATAACAAGTAACTACTAGTATATATAGAGAAGATAACAGTAAGGGAGAATACGTCATGTACCAACATGTAACAGATTTAATTGGCTCGACGCCTTTGGTAGCATTGGATGCTTTTACAAAGCTACATCAATTGAATGGTCGTTTGTTAGGAAAATTAGAATATTTTAATCCATTGGGCAGTGTAAAAGACCGTGTTGCTTATGGGATGATCAAAGAGGGCATTGACTCTGGTGTAATACAAAAAGATACGGTGCTGATTGAGCCTACCAGTGGTAATACGGGTATTGGATTAGCTTTCGTAGCAGCTCAAATGGGTCTTAAGTTAATTCTTGTTATGCCCGACACGATGAGTGTGGAGCGACAACGGATTGTCAGAGCATTGGGCGCCTTAGTGGTGCTTTCACCGGGCATAGAAGGGATGAAAGGTAGCATTCGTGTGGCTGAGGAGTTACAGCAGATACATGGTAATGCGTTCATCTTGCAACAATTTACAAATCCTGCTAACCCGAACACACATTATGAGACTACTGGTCCTGAGATTTGGAAGGATACGAATGGTGAAGTAGATGTATTTATTTCCTCTATTGGTACTGGAGGAACGGTAACAGGTGTGGGGCGATATTTGAAAGAGCAAAACCCAAATGTACAGATTATCGGTGTAGAACCGACTACATCTGCTGTACTATCTGGCAAGGAAGCAGGTCCTCACGGGATCCAAGGTATTGGTGCAGGCTTTATCCCGGATGTATTAGATACTAAGCTGTTAGATAAAATTGTCACAGTTTCTACAGAAGATGCCTACGCATGTACGCGGACGATTGCTAAAACAGAGGGTTTGTTACTGGGTATTTCTTCTGGTTCTGCCTTACAAGCGGCCATACAAATTGGTCAGGATCCTGCTTATAAGGATAAGAATATTGTTGTATTACTACCTGATGGTGGGGAGCGCTATTTATCGACAGGGATTTTCGATGCTTGAAGTATTTTAGCGCATGACTCTTAAGTTTTATTTATAGAGTTGAGATATATCATATTTTTAGGCAGAGTATGGTCGCTATTTCTAAAGGTAGATAGGGAATATTAGCAAACTAACTGGTTATAATTAGTGGCGTCTAACAATATGATTGCAGTGCTATGGAATGAATCATGACGATGGAGGATATATGAAACGAAAACGATATAGAAACTGGCTCATCGCCATGATAGGCATTGTATGTATAGGGACTTTCACGGGATGTATGAAAGATCCCAAAATAGTGGGTAATGAGGTGCACATTACGAATGTGTCCTATGATAGTACACGTGAGTTTTACGAAGATTATAATCGCTTGTTCCGTGAGCATTATAAGTCACTCACTGGAAAGGATGTGCATGTCACGCAATCTCATGGTGGTTCCAGTGCGCAGGCCCGGTCCATCATTGAAGGGAATGATGCCGATGTTGTGTCCTTAGGGTCTTCGCAAGATATAGAGATGCTGAACCGTGTGCACTTGCTTGATGCAAATTGGGAAGAGATGTTCCTTAACCATTCGGCTCCCTATACGTCGATCATTGTATTCTTGGTGCGTAAGGATAATCCCAAGCACATACGTGATTGGGAAGACTTAGACCGGTCGGGCATTTCCATTGTAGCTCCAGATCCTAAAAGTTCTAGTGCGGCTTGTTGGATATTCATGGCGGCTTGGGATCATGGACTTAGGGCATACGGCACAGAAACAGGTGCCAAAGGATATGTAAAATCTCTCTATGACCATGTGAAAGTTTTAGATGCTGGTGCTCGTAGTGCAGCGACGACTTTCGTAGAAAATAAACAAGGGGATGTGCTATTGATTTGGGAAAATGAAGCCTTGCAAATTGTGAAGAATTACCCAGGTCAATATGAGTTGGTGACACCGAAAACGAGTATCGTTGCAGAGCCAAATGTGGCGCTTGTAAAAGGAATTACAGACCGAGATCAGACTACAGAGGTGGCTCGTGATTACATTCAGTATTTATACTCCGACGAGGGACAACGATTGATTGGCTCCTATGGGTTTAGGCCGACCAATCCAGCTATCTTGCAGGAGTTTTCTTCGACCTTTAATCATAGGATAGAGTTAACAACGATCCATGCTTATGGCGGTTGGGATGCAGTATATAAAAAGTTTTTTGATGAAGGTGGGGTATTTGATGAAATCTATGGAACCTAATACATCGTGGCTTTCACGAATCATAAACCCTACATCGACACGGATTATTCCAGGCATGGGATTGTCTTTGGGCATTACCATTGCTCTATTATCTATCTGTATCATTATCCCTTTAGGGTCGGTGTTTTCCCATGGTTTATCCTTGCCTTGGGACACGTGGAAAGTATTGCTTACAAAAGCGAATGTAGTACAGGCCTTTAAAACTAGTTTAT
>CAUVRW010000208.1:0-2686 GCA_963554425.1 uncultured Veillonella sp. | reverse complement strand
CATACAGAGTGTAAAACGTTCCCAAAGCTCACTTACCCTTGAAATTGCAGGAACTGTCATTTTCGATGACTTAAGAATTGGTGATTCTGTAGCGGTCAATGGTGTGTGTTTAACAGCAACTACCATTGGAACCCAGAGATTTACAGCAGATGTGATGCCAGAGTCTGTGAACATGACAACATTGCTCAATCTTTCCACAGGAAGTAAAGTCAACTTAGAACGAGCTATGGCTGCCAATGGTCGTTTCGGTGGCCATGTTGTGGCAGGCCATGTAGACGGTCAAGGTAAGATCATCGGTAAAGAACATGTGGGTAATTCCATTGTGTTTCGTATTGCTACAGATGATGCTATTCTACACTATGTCATATACAAAGGATCTATCACTGTGGATGGAGCTAGTTTGACCGTTTCCAAGGTGGGACCTGGATGGTTTGAAATTTCAATTATTCCTCATACAATTGGAAACACTATTTTGCAATATGCTACGATTGGCACTACAGTGAACTTAGAAACAGATATTTTTGGCCGTTATATCGAGCACTTTATGAAAGGAACTCATCAGGAATCTAGTAATACTAGTACAGTAACGATAGATACTTTGGTGCGTAACGGCTTTTTATAGAAAGGATGATACTCATGTCCTATACATTAAACTCTATTGAAGAAGTAATTGAAGACTTAAAAGCAGGTAAACCTGTGATTATTGTAGATGATGAAAGTCGCGAAAACGAAGGTGATTTAGTATTGGCGGCTGAATTTGCTACTCGTGAAAGTATTAACTTTATCATCAAAGAGGCTCGAGGTTTACTGTGTACACCGATGCTGGAGAGTGATTTGCTACGACTTGGTATTCCTCAAATGGTAGAAAGGAATACGGATAATCATGAAACAGCATTCACTGTGTCAGTAGACCATGTGGATACTACCACAGGTATTTCTCCAGAAGAACGTGCTGTAACGATGCAAAAACTCATTGATCCAAATGCAAAACCAGAAGATTTTAGACGTCCTGGACACGTATTTCCATTGCGTTATAAAGAGGGTGGAGTATTAGTGCGCCAAGGTCATACAGAAGCATCTATTGATCTTTGTAAACTAGCTGGATTATATCCTGCGGCAGCGATTTGTGAAATTACCAATGATGAAGGCTATATGTCTCGTATGGATGATTTATTGGCTTTCAGTAAAAAACATAATTTAAAGATTGCCTCTGTGGAAGCCTTGATAGAATACAGAAAACGTCACGACAAATTGGTGAGTATTGCAGCAGAAACGAAGTTACCTACGAAATACGGTGATTTCCGCATCATTATATTTAAAAATGAAGTGGACCATAAAGAACATCTTATGATTGTAAAAGGTGATGTGCGTGGTAAATCTGACGTGTTAATGCGCATTCATTCCGAATGTTTGACCGGCGATGTGTTCGGTTCTCATCGTTGTGACTGTGGGGAACAATTGGAAAATGCGTTGCGATGCATTGAAGAGCAAGGAGAAGGCATCGTTATCTACATGCGTCAAGAAGGACGTGGCATTGGGTTAACGAATAAAATTAAAGCCTATACATTACAGGATCAAGGCTACGATACAGTAGAAGCTAATGTGAAGTTAGGATTCCCTCCTGATATGCGTGAATACTCATTGGCAGCACAAATGTTGCGCGAATTAGATGTAAAAAGTGTTAAGCTATTAACAAACAATCCTGAAAAGAAAGAGGATTTAGAACGTTGGGGCATTACTGTATCTAAGCGTGTTCCTATCGTTATCAAAGCAAATAGCATTAATGCAAAATATTTAAATACAAAAAAAGAAAAAATGCGTCATATGCTGTAATATAATGTATGAAAGTAATATTTAGCGTATGGAGCGCTCAGGTCTAAATATGTCTACTATAAATAGAGGAGAATTACAATGATTCAAGAAGGTAAATTAATAGGCACAGGTAAGAAATTTGCTATTATCGGTTCCCGTTTTAATGAGTTCATTACATCTAAATTAATTAGCGGTGCAAAAGATGCATTATTGCGTCATGATGTACAAGATGGCGACATTACTACTATTTGGGTACCAGGTGCTTTTGAAATTCCTTTGATTGCTCAAAAAGCGGCAAAAAGTGGTAAATATGATGCTGTTATTTGTTTAGGTGCTGTTATTCGTGGTGCCACAACCCATTATGATTATGTGTGTAATGAAGTAGCAAAAGGTATTGCTCATGTGTCTTTAGATTCTGGCGTACCTGTTATGTTCGGTGTAGTAACAACAGAAAACATTGAACAAGCTATCGAACGTGCTGGTACAAAAGCTGGTAATAAAGGCTTTGATTGCGCTATGGGTGCTATCGAAATGATTAATCTATTGGAATCTATGTAGAAAGAAGGATATCCGTGGATTTTATTAAACGTTATACAACAGCAGAAGGGTTGCGTCTATCTATTGCCGTAACCACTGATACCGTAGAAGAGGCGAGAGTTCGCCATGATTTGTGGCCTGTGGCAACTGCTGCTCTTGGTCGTACAATGACTGGGGCTATGCTAATGGCTAGTGATTTTAAAAATGATGAAAATGTAAGTATCCGATTGCGTGGCGATGGACCGTTAGGTATAGTTCATGTGGATGCATTTAGTAATAATACTGTACGAGGATATGTGGACCATCCGCATGTAGATGTACCTCTATTGCGAGAAGG
>CAUVRW010000207.1:0-2689 GCA_963554425.1 uncultured Veillonella sp. | reverse complement strand
AATAAGATAAAGGGAAGACCGTAACACACCCCTTCTCAAACTATACAGTGGTTATGTTTGTTCAGGGGTATGTTACGGTCTTCTTGTGTTTGTGTGAGTTAGGCAGTAAGGGACCGCCACAAGGCTACTACGTCTAACTGCGTTCCTCTGGGGATTGTTAGAGGTGGCTGTGTTTGTTCAGGGGCACACCGTGCTCTTCTTGCGTTTGGGTGAGTTAAGTAGAAAGGAGAGCCACAAAGGCTGCTACGTCTAACTGCATTCCTCTGTGGAGAAGGGTGTGATTCGACTCCCACCTAGTCAATCTATTCATAGCACCCGTATAGGGTGCTTTTTTATTTGTACTATACTAATTATGGTATATCAGTTATAGGATGATTGATTGCGCATTTAACCTTAACTTATCTTATTATTTGGAGTTTTCTATTAATAAATTGGGGTATATGCCAGTTATTTTACTAAATCACCTTTCCTTACATTCTTAATAATGCTTGACTATTTACTATATGTGTTGTACTATATAGTTAAATTATGAATACTATTTCTAATGGAGGGATAATCATGAGTCGTGATACTGCATATGTTCTTTGGTTTGATGAATTGCATCGTGAGGATGTGGATATTGTTGGTGGCAAGTCTTCTTCTTTAGGAGAAATGACTTCTTCTACGAATGTGCCTGTTCCTTATGGTTATGCTACGACTGCCCATGGCTATCGTTATTTCATGGAAGAGACTGGTTTAGTAGAACGTATTAAAGCTAAATTAGAAGAATTACATGATGTAGAGAACTCTGCTTTGTTACGTAAGGTGACTGCAGAAGTACGCCAAATGATTATGGATGAAGAAATGCCAGCTCCATTAGCTGAGGCGATTCGTGAAGGTTATGAAGAATTAGCTCGCAAGGTAGGGGAAGAGAATCCATTTGTGGCTGTACGTTCTAGTGCCACTGCGGAAGATTTGCCAGATGCTAGCTTTGCAGGTCAACAAGATACATATTTAAATGTTCGCGGTGCAGATATGATTATTGCGAAAGTTAAAGAATGCTATGCATCTACTTTCACAGACCGTGCTACGTACTATCGTGTAAAACAAGGGTTCGATCATATGACAGTAGCCTTGTCTGCTGCTATCCAAATGATGGTATATTCCAAAGCAGCAGGTGTTATGTTCTCTGTGAACATTATGAATGGCGATGATAAATCGATCATCATTGAAGGTTCTTGGGGCCTTGGTGAATATGTAGTACAAGGTACGGTAACACCAGATAATTTCACAGTAGACAAAGCTACATTGCAAATTACAGATCGTATGATTAATGATAAAAATGTGGCGTTAGTTCGTAAACCTGATGGAGATTGTGAAGAAATTCATATCCCTGATGAGCAAGCTCGTGCACAAGTGATTACAGATGCGCAAGTTGTCGAACTGGCAACCTATGCCAAAGCAATTGAAAAACACTATGGTTGCTACATGGACATGGAATGGGGCATTGATGAGCGTGATGGTAAAGTATGGATTTTACAAGCTCGCCCAGAAACTGTATTCTCTCAAAAGAAAGAAAAAGAAGAAACTGTAGCAGAAGCAACTACAACAGAACGTAAGATTGTTGTAAAAGGTCTTCCAGCTAGCCCTGGTAAAGCAGCGGGTCGTGCTCATGTTATCGAAAATCCAGAAGATATCGACGATTTCAAAGAAGGAGAAATCCTTGTTACTACTATGACTGCACCTGACTGGGTACCAGCGATGAAAAAAGCAAAAGCTATCGTTACCGATGCTGGTGGTATGACTTGTCATGCGTCTATCGTAAGTCGTGAGTTGGGGATCCCTTGTATTGTAGGTACTAAATCTCGCAGTGAAGAGGCGACAAAAACGATTACTGATGGTCAAATGATTACCGTAGATGCTACCAATGGTATTGTCTATGATGGTATTTTAGAAGAAGCTACCAAAAAAGCTGAGCCTGTTGCAGAAGCTCGTTATGTAGAGCCAACGCCGATTACTGGTACTAAAATCTATATGAACTTAGGAGATCCAGATTTAGCCGAAAAATATGGCGTATTACCTTGTGATGGTATCGGCTTAATGCGTGAAGAATTTATTTGGACTACTTTTATTCATGAACACCCAATGCATTTAATCGAAACGGGTCGTCGTGATTTTGCTATCGATACTTTAGCCGAAGGTATGCGTAAAGTATGTGCAGCCCTAGCGCCTCGACAAGTTGTATTGCGTTTGAGTGACTTTAAATCCAGTGAATACCGTGATTTAAATGGTGGTGAAAAGTACGAGCCAGAAGAATCTAGCGCGCTACTTGGATTCCGTGGGGCTTCTCGCTATTATGATGAACGCTATGCGCCAGCTTTCTTATTAGAATTAGAAGCTATCAAAAAAGTACGCAATGAATTTGGTTTTAAAAATTTACAAGTTATGATTCCATTCTGCCGTACTGTGAATGAAGCAGCAGAAGTCACTCGTATTATGGCAGAGCACGGCTTACAACGTAATGCAGATTTCAAAGTATGGTTGATGGCTGAAATTCCTGCTAATATTATTTTGGCGGATCAATTCAATCAATATGTGGATGGTTACTCTATCGGATCCAACGATTTAACTATGCTTGTATTAGGTTGTGATCGGGATAATGAAACTGTACAACATATTTATGATGAAAGAAACTTGGCTGTAAAACGTG
>CAUVRW010000206.1:0-2701 GCA_963554425.1 uncultured Veillonella sp. | reverse complement strand
CGTTCTATTCTTTCAGAAAACAGTTTATAATCAAGGTATAACTTTATATTCGCCTTACTGGTGCCGCAAGGCTTAATAGGGAAGCTTGGTGAAAAGCCAACACGGTCCCGCCGCTGTAAAGGGGAGCGAAACTTCATGTAACGTCACTGGGAAACTGGGAAGGCGAAGCGTAGCGAAGATCCTGAGTCAGAAGAACTGCCGTAAGAAGCATGTCGTTAGATCCGCGAGAGACGGGTAGAGATGGTTTTGCGCTAAGTGCATACGCTAAATCATAACCTACCGTTTTCCATCGAAAACGGTTTTTCTTTTATGAATGGTAGTTATATCTTTCAGTAAAAGACTAGGTAGGGTGATGAGTTATAGGGTTGGGTAGGGTATACCCATTTTCTAATTGTTTATTTTATTTTTATGAGAGCTGCAACGATTACATAAGCTATTAGAATCTCTATGATGAGGCAAATCTCACTAGAAAAGTGGTTTGAGTAAGGGAACGTATGCCTATGTGGTCAGAGAAAGGAAGCTAGACTATGGGACAAGACAAGCATCATGAACCACAAGTTCACGAAGAACAGTTTGAGCTACCAGACGTATCGTTTGATGAGTTTTCTATCCCTACCTACGAGGAGTGGAAAACGACGGTAGAAGGTATCTTGAAAGGGAAAGATTTCCAAAAAAGTATGTATACAAAAACATACGAAGGAATTACTTTACAACCAATGTATTGGTTGAGCGACCAAGAAGGATTGACTCAAAACTTGACATATCCTGGTCGTGATAGCAATTTACGGGGAGCGAAAGCTAGTGGATATATCCATACACCTTGGACAATTGCACAACGTTGTGACGGAAAAACAATTGCTGACATGCATGACATGTTACAATTTGAATTAGATAAAGGTAGCACAGCTATCAGTTTCACGCTAGATAGTGCTACACGGAAAGGACAAGATGCTACGAAAGCTGAAGCTAAGGATGTGGCTGATGTAGGGGTATCCTTGTCCACTGTAGAAGAAGTGGAAGCTTTATTAAAAGGCATGGACTTAACTACAAAAGAATTAGATATTCGTACAGGTGCTAGTAGCGTATGTTGGGCGGCTGCTTTACATGCACTTTGCGAATCCCGAGGGGTGGATGTGAAATCCTTGTCCGGTATGATTGGGGCAGATCCAATTGGTACTTTGGCACAAGACGGTCATTTACCACGCCCTATGGATGAATATTTTGACGATATGGCACATACCATTGCTTGGGCATCTGCACATGCACCACAATTACGCACAGTGTTGGTAGACACAGATGTGTACCATAATGGCGGTGGCAATGATGTACAAGAATTAGGCTTTGCTATGTCTACGGCTGTCACATATTTGCGTGAGATGGAACGCCGTGGTATCGACGTGAATACATTTGCGAAACAAATCCGTTTCCATGTCAGCGTAGGTGCTAATTTCTTCATGGAAATTGCGAAACTACGTGCTATAAAAATGGTATGGGCTCAAATTGTTGAACATTGCGGTGGTGATGAAGAAGCGAAGAAAATTAACTTGTTCGTAAGTACATCTCACTTCACACAAACTGTATTTGACCCGTATGTAAACTTATTGCGTGCTGGTTCTCAATCCTTCTCCGCAGTAGTAGGTGGTATGGATGGTATGTTTGTAAGACCTCTTGATGGCTGCATTCGTCCAAGTGATGAATTCTCTCGCCGTATTGCCCGTAATATTCAAATCATGGAGCAACAAGAGTTCAACTTCATTCAACCAGTTGACCCTGCCGGTGGTAGCTGGTACTTAGAACCATTAACACAAGAATTGACTGAAAAATCTTGGGCATTGTTCCAAGAATTAGAAGGTAAAGGTGGCATCTTAGAAACATTAGTATCTGGTGAAACGCAAGAAGCCGTGGATGCTATTTTACAAAGCCGCTTTAAAAACTTGGCAACTCGTAAAGATCGTGCCGTTGGTAGTAACATGTATCCAAATATGACGGAAGAATTACTAGAAGTACCAGTGGTAGATTTTGAGGGCTTACGCCAAGCTCGTGTAGCAGCATTAGCTAATGTGGGTACAACTGATGCAGCTGAATTAGCTCTAAAAAAACTACAAGAATCCGACTTCAGTGAAATTGGTTCTTTGGTAAGTGCTGCGTATACTGCATTAGTAGCGGGCGCTAGCTTTGGACAAGTTTTTGAAGCCTTAGCAGATGGCAGTGAAGGTATCACTGTGAAAGCAATTCTATCTCATCGTTGGACAGAACAATACGAAGAATTGCGTATGCGCACTGAAAACTTCAAAGAAACACATAATGGGGATAATGTTAAAATCTTCTTGGCTAACATGGGTCCAATTCCTCAACATAAAGCGAGAGCCGATTTCGTTACTTCTTTCATGCAAGTAGCTGAATTTGATGTGCTTACAAATGATGGATTCCCAACTGTAGACGAAGCGGTAGCAGCTGCCTTAGCATCGAATGCAGATGTGACAATCGTATGTTCCACTGACGATACATACCCAGAATTGGCACCAGCAGTGACAAAAGCAATCAAAGCCGCTCGCCCAGCTATGAAAGTATTCTTGGCAGGGGCTCCATCTCCAGAGTTGAAAGAACTTTGCGATGCAGCAGGCATGGATGATTATATTAGTGTACGCTCCAATTGCTATCAAACATTATTAGCAATGCAACGCGAGAAAGGAATGATGTA
>CAUVRW010000205.1:0-2716 GCA_963554425.1 uncultured Veillonella sp. | reverse complement strand
TACTTATGAAAGCCCTTTGGGCACTCTTACACTATATGCCACAGCCTCCGCCTTAGTAGGACTCACATTTCCAACTCAATCTGTAAATTTTCAAGAACCAGTGGTCATAGACCAAACTATTTCTTCTCCCATTTTGCAACGAACTATCCAATGGCTAGATCAATACTTCGGTGGACAAGTCCCAACCATGACCATCTCCTTAGCACCACAAGGTACAAAGTTTCAACAACGTGTGTGGTCACAATTAGAGCATATCCCCTACGGCACATCTCTTACCTATGGCGAGCTAAGCCAACGTGTATTTAACTCCCCTATTCCTAAAGGAGCCCAAGCCATCGGATCTGCCGTTGGTGCTAACCCGATCTCCCTCATCATCCCTTGCCACCGTGTCCTAGGCAAAGGAAAAGCCCTCACAGGGTACACCGGAGGGCTGTCCATTAAGCGAGCCTTGTTGACTATCGAACATATCGATTTTATAGACAAGTAGGTTTAGTTGATATGTTCAATACAATCAATGCTACATATTCTGAAAGCATGGTCCCTACTAGTGCCACACTGTCCACTACACATTTCCAATTCATACTAACTCTTTCCTAATTAGGATTCCCCACTTTTTCTAACAATAATTTAGATTTTAATTGATGCAACTCTTCGCTGATGTTCACTTTCACCTCTGGTGCTCGGCGAAGTCGCAAAAATTCTGGCCATAGCAATTGAATTTGTTCTTCTCCATAGGCTTTCACTTGTGCCAAGGTTGGTACGTCGTACACCAATTCTCCATCTACGAAGATAGGTACTAATAGTTCTTGTACTCTGAAAGTATTTGCTTTCAGCACTGTTTGTTTCCATGGATGCAATGGATTTTTAAAGACGTAATCCTCTGTGGTATCCACCGTTTCATGGTCCAAACAGATTAAATCGCCGATAAGTTTGTTATTTCGTGTATTGATGAGGCGTAATACCTTTTTCTTTCCAGGGTTCGTCACTTTCTCAATATTGTCAGAAAATTTCATGGCTGGCATAAAGGTGTCCCCTTCCCATTGACCGGCTAATTTGTATACACCACCTAAAGCTGGAGTTTCATCGGCAGTAATCAATTTAGTGCCCACACCCCATGCTGTAATTTCTGCCCCTTGTTGTTTCAAGTCTGCAATTTTGTATTCATCTAGATCATTGGTAGCAAAAATTAATGCTTCTTTAAACCCTGCCTCATCTAGCATCTTACGAGCCTCAATGGATAAGTACGCTAAATCTCCACTGTCTAAGCGAATGCCATAGATAGATGGCATCGTGCCCCCACGACGTTCACGAATCTCTTGGAATACTTGGATGGCCGCTGGCACACCTTTATGTAGTGTATTATAGGTGTCCACTAAAAACACCAAATTATTTTCGTATTGGTCTGCATAAGCACGGAATGCATCAATTTCAGTAGGAAAACTCATGACCCAACTGTGTGCCATAGTCCCTACAGGTCTCATAGCGTACAAAGCAGCGCTGTACACATCACTAGTGCTATCAAATCCACCTATGAAAGCCGCTCTAGCACCTTGCACGGCAGCACTCACACCTTGGGCTCTTCGCATGCCAAATTCTGCTACCCCATCCTTGCCGATAACAGATCGGATACGGCGGGCTTTTGTCGCAATCAAGGACTCATGATTTAAAAACATAGATAAGGCAGTTTCCAATAAAATAGCCTCATCCTTAGCGGTCTCTACACGAAGCAACACTTCTCCTGGGAATACGACCGATCCTTCTGGTGCCGCATAGATAGTGCCAGTAAAACGGAATGTACTTAAATACGTCAAGAACTCTTCTGTGAATACCCCTGTTTGACGTAAATAAGTAATATCTTCCTCAGAGAAACGCAAGCCTTTCACATACTCGATAACTTGTTCCAATCCAGCGACCACAGTATAGGCGCCTTGAAATGGATTGGTCCGGTAAAAGCGATCGAACACGCAACGAGTACGATGTTTGTTTTGTGTAAATAAACCTTGCATCATCGTAAATTGATACATATCTGTTAATAGAGCCTGTGTAATCATGAATAACTCCTATTCTTATAGGTCTACCCTATAGCATACTAAGCACTTTTCTATGACAGTTTAAATACTATGCCTATCGTCTACTTCTTTCTATTATACTCTACTATTACATTTCATGTATAATTCTTTTTTCACCGTAGAGTTTGTCATAATCTTCTATTTACGTTAGAATGATACCATATATTATATAACTTCTAATGATGAAAGGATGACTATGAATCTGTCACAATTTTTTGCATTAATTCGTCCCCGCACCCTAACGGCTGCTTTCAGCCCCGTTGTCTTGGGCGCTGCTATGGGGGCTACGCAATTTGAAACCGTACAACCTATTTGGCTATCCTTAGTCTATACTCTAGGCATTCTAATTTGTGTGTTAAGCGCACAAATCGCCGCTAATATTTGGAATGAATATTTCGATTTTAAATCTGGTCTTGACCTCACACAAGCTGCGGGGAACAGTGGTTCCATCGTCCGTGATGGCATCGCCCCTACTGTAATTAAACGTTGGGGATATATTACGACTATACTTCCACTTATCTTAGGCATTGCACTCGCTAATGCTGTCACATGGTGGTATATTCCTGTAGGCATGCTTTGCATACTGACTAGTATCTTATACTCTGGTGGACCTAAACCCATTTCTCGTACCCCTTTTGGTGAACTCG
>CAUVRW010000204.1:0-2744 GCA_963554425.1 uncultured Veillonella sp. | reverse complement strand
CAAGAGGTAACGGTGCACATGACTATGAACTACTTGATTCCAAAAGGGGCCGCAGCCAATGCGCTAGCGAATTATTGTGGTGCTCAAATTGAAGTCATCGATGTAGGGGTAGCAGCAGATATGTCCGCTGTGCCAGGCTTACACCATCGCAAGGTGATGCCAAATGGTACGAATAACATGCTAGAAGAACCAGCTATGCCTATGGAGAAAGCTATCGAAGCTGTGGAGGTAGGCATTGCTTTCGTAGAAGAAAAAGTGAAAGAAGGCTTTAATACGTTCCTAGTGGGCGAAATGGGCATCGGTAATACTACGTCTAGTGCGATTATTACAGCAAAATTCTCTGGACTTTGAGCGGACCAAGCAACGGGACGGGGCACGAATATTTCAGACGAACGATTGAAAGTGAAACAAAAGGTCGTTTACGATGCGCTCGTGAAATATGCGGATATTCCACCTACAGACGGATTGGGCATTTTGTCTGCCGTAGGGGGCTTGGAGTTTGCTTGCCTAGTAGGTGTTATCCTAGGAGCGGCGGCAAACCATGCGTTGGTGGTCATCGATGGATTCAACACCACAGCCTGCGCCCTCATTGCGCATGCTATGAACCCTCACACCATGGATTACGTGATGGCATCTCATTTGTCCGCTGAAAAAGCTCACAAAGATGCGCTGAAAACATTGGGTTTAGAAGCTTATGTAGACCTTGGATTCTGCTTGGGTGAGGCTACTGGGGGATCTATGCAAATGCAAATGTTGAACTTAGCTGTGGACATGTTCCACGAAGTTGCAGGAGGTGAGCACCATGCGTAATTTTGTCATCGAACCATTGCACAAACCGTCCATGGAGGAATGCCGTTTGCGCATCGACAACCTAACAAAACCCTTGTATTCCTTGGCACGTCTAGAGGGGATTACAGAGCGTATGGCAGGGATTCTGAAAGAGGAAAAACCTAATAATCTTCATCATGCTGTTGTTATCGTAGGAGCTGATATCGCTGTAGATGGACCACAAAACCAAACACATGGCGTGGAAAGCTTGAAAGCTATGGAACGGTTAGCCTCTGGACATTCTGCTACCCACGGAGCAGCGAAGAAAATTGGCGCTCCTGTGTTCATAGTGGATGCAGGCTTAGAATTAGATACAAGTCACATCGAAGGTGTGCGTCAACATAAATTAGCCAAAGGATCTAAATTTTTCCGCATGCATGCGGCGTTGACACCTGACATCGTAGAACAAGGTTTAGAAGTAGGCTTTGCCTTGGCAGATGAATTGAGCCACAAGGGGTACCAAACGATAGCTATCGGTACTGTCGGTGAAAGAAGCTTACTTTCAGCGTTGGCTGTTACAGCAGGAATCACAGGATATCCGATGGCAGAGTTGTTGACAGAGAATAATTGCACCTTGAGCATTCAAGAAAAGGCAAAACAGTTGACGGCAAGTTTGGCAGAACACGATTTGCCGAGCCAAGACGGCGTGCATGTATTAGCCACCGTAGGCTCTCCAGACGTGGTGGTCTTAACAGGACTTATCCTAGGGGCGGCTAGCCATCGTATGGCAGTGGTCTTCGACACGGCGGAAACAGGAGCAGCCGTACTAGCTGCAAAATGTATTAACGAAGCAATCATGGATTACGTGTTCCCATCTGTTCATACAGGGGAACCAGTGCAAGCAGCACAAATGAAATACTTGGGAATCAAGCCACATCTGTTCTATGGATTTGAAATGGATGAAGCCTTAGGATCCACCATGGGGCTATCCGTCCTTGATGCGGGTATGCATATGTTAAATGATATGAAAACATTCGGGGAAGCTAGTGTAAACGTGGCTGTCGATGGACCGGGATCTAAGCGTCAGGATGGACGGTAATAGTTACTAATTATGTGGTATAATATAGAAAAGGAGGAAGTAGTATGAAAACACTTGATGAGATTCGTAACTTAATTGCTCCGGTTCTAGAGCTATATCACGTGAAATCAGCCTATCTTTTTGGCTCTTATGCTCGTGGTGAGGCTACAGAAACTAGTGATGTAGATTTGTTTGTAGTTTTTGATAATGATAGTATTAGTTTGTTTGAAGTGGGCGGTCTTTTAGAAACATTGAAAGAAGTATTGCAAATGAATGTGGACTTGCTCACTGATGGAAATAAATTAACTGAACGTTTTCAAAAAAATCTTTTTAGAGATATGATTCATATATATGGTGATATCTATGAAGAACAAAGATATATTAGTTGATGTATTAGATTTAATGGATAGGCTAGACATGTCTGTCAGGTTATATAAAATCCAAGATATGGAAGACTTTTTGTGTAGAGATGAACTAGAACAAGATGGTTTAGCTTATAAGATTCAAGTAATTGCAGAGACTTTAGGAAAGGTTTCTGACGATTTTAAAGATGGTCATACTGAAATTCCTTGGAAAAATATAAAAGGGATGCGAAATCAGTTATCTCATAATTATGGGCAAAATAATTATAGGCTTATTTGGATTACATACAAGGAAAAGTTGCCAGAGTTAAGAAATCAATTGATATCTATATTGAAAGAGGAATATGGGATAGATTCTGATAACTAACAATAATAAAGGTTGTAGCAAAATATACGGATTATATTTTGCTACAACCTTTTTGTACGATGAATTATATATAGGTATTTCTTCCGCTTGTAATAGGGGAATCACTATCTATATAAATAGCCCTTTTCACAGGTTGTGTTACAAATGTTTGACTACTATAGACCGGGTA
>CAUVRW010000203.1:0-2745 GCA_963554425.1 uncultured Veillonella sp. | reverse complement strand
ACTATGTGGCGTTTTTGGTTATGCTAGGGGCGACCCTTGTGACGCTATGTAGCCTATGGCGCTCGTAACTAGCATAAGGGAAGAGCACGGTATACCCCCTCTCAAACGGTATTTCATAATGTTTGTTCGGGGGCACACCGTGCTCTTCGTGTGTTTGTGTGATTTAGTTAGTAAGGGACGCCACAAGGCTACTACACCTAACTGCGTTTCTTTGGGAGAAGATGGTGTTTGTTTTGTTATAGTTTCTATCTATGCAGTTTTAGCATAACATAGGCTGTGGTTATGGTTGACGATTTTATTAGTGCTAAGATATACTATTATTGTAGGATATAGAGATATATCGATATAAAAGATAAGTTTCGTGTATTGAGGAGAAAATATTATGAATAAAGTAATGAAACAAGTAGCGTTAGCAGCTGTGGTAGGTGCAGGTTTATTTGTGTCTGCAGTGCCAGCACAAGCGGCTTTCAGTAAATATACACCAGTACAAGCGCAAGCAGCAATCAGTTATGATCGTGCGGTAGAAATTTTTAAAGCGCAATATCCAGATTATCAAATTAAAGATGTTGATTTTGATGTGGACTATGGCCGCCCTCATTATGAAATTGAAGGCTTCCGTGGATACGAAGAAGTAGATGTAAAAATTGATGCAGCTACAGGTGAGATTTATCGCGTGAAATATGATCGTGATTAAGTCGTCTCTTGTTTTGCTATGCAGCCTGTGGCGTTCTTAATAAGATAAAGGGAAGAGCACGGTATACCCCCTCTCAAATGGTATTTCATAATGTTTGTTCGGGGGCACACCGTGCTCTTCTTGCGTTTGTGTGATTTAGATAGTAAAGGAGCGCCACAAGGCTGCTACTCGTAACGGCGTTCCTCAGGAGAGGGGAAGAGCACGGCACATTCCTTCAGAAACGGTATTTCATAATGTTTCTTCAGGAACATGCCGTGCTCTTCTTACGTTTGTGCGATTTAGGTAATGAAAGAACACCACAAGGCTGCTACTCGTAACGGCGTTCCTCAAGGGGAGTGGCATCTTTTTAATAATAACTTTCAAAATTATTCTGTAAGTACTTGAAATGGATATAGCTGTTAGTGCTATAATAGAATGAGGTAAGTTCGTGCAGGGGTTGAAAGGAGAATTGATGGATTATAAAGTAGCAGCTTCTTTTTGGACAGAGAAGGATAAAACTGCAAGAAAGATGGACCCACGTGAATTGCATGTTGAGATTGTTGATTTTTTGAAAGCCCATCATACGTGTGCTTTGGCGACGCATAGTGAAACGGGTGTCCGTTGCACGCCATTATCATATACGGTGCATGGTGGATACATTGATATCTTCTCCGAAGGTGGTGAGAAATTCTTTCATTTAGAAGAGGATAAGAATGTATCTCTTACAGTGTTTGATCCTTATGAGGGTCCAGGTACAGCGAAGAGTGTTCAGATTGAAGGTGTAGCCACTGTGCTAGGTCCTGATGATGAAGAGTATGCTAAGGTTCTAACAGACATTGGTATGGAAAAATTATTAGACCGTGATGATCCATTATACTTGATTCGTGTGAAATCGAATGAAATTGTTTATTTGAATGGTTCCTTGCGAGAACGAGGCTATTATATTCGTCAAGTCTTAGCGAGATAGGGTAGATTCTTTTTGCACATCTGCGTCAAGTATGATACAATAAGTAAAGACCGCCGTTAGAGGTTTCATCTAACGGTGGTTTTTATTTTAGAAATGGAGACAATGAATGAATATACAACGTATCTTACTGAGTGCACTATTAGGAGCAACATTAGTAGTGACAGCTGCTTGTGGTACTGATGCAGCTCAGCAAGCAAAATCTGAAGTAGGTAAAGACGTGAAAGTAGAAGCAAAGATGCCTAGCTTTGATGCCACACCAATTGCTGATGAATATGCTACGATTCATACGAATAAAGGTGATATCAAAGTGCGTCTGTATGGTAGCAAGGCACCTATCACTGTGAAAAACTTTAAAAGTTTAATTGAACAAGGATACTACAATAATTTAACCTTTCACCGTGTTATCGATGGCTTTATGATCCAAGGTGGAGATAATAAAAAGGGCGGCCCTGGGTATACGATTCCTGATGAAGTGAGCAATGATTTACACTTTAATAAAATGGGGATCTTAGCGATGGCCAATGCAGGTCCTAATACGGGGAATGCGCAGTTCTTTATTACTGTGGCGCCAACACCTTGGTTAGATAATAAACACACCATCTTCGGCGTGGTTGTACAGGGTATGGATGTGGTAGAAGCCATCAGTCGTGTACCACGAGATAAGCGAGATACACCGAAAGAACCAGTGGTGATTCAATCTGTTGACTTAGCACCAATTCCAGCTGGTGAATAAGATGGAAGAAAAGTTTTATACTTATATGGTGCGTTGTGCAGATGGCTCTCTCTATACGGGATGGACTACGGACTTAGAGAAACGCATACGAGCCCATAATGGTGAAATTAAAGGGGGAGCCAAGTATACACGAGGTCGTAGACCGGTCACTTTGGTGTGGAGTACAGCTTTCAGTAGAAAGCAAGACGCTCAATCCATGGAACAGCAAGTGAAGCGCATGGAACGGTCCCAAAAAGAGGCCCTCATTGCGGCAAGTTGTGATATAATGAAATGATACAGATAGTGCGTGAATACGAGAGGAGGAATGCTAATGAAACGAGTCATTGTGTCCGTGAAAAGTACGCAACGTGATGCGGATGGAGAAGATACGGT
>CAUVRW010000202.1:0-2778 GCA_963554425.1 uncultured Veillonella sp. | reverse complement strand
CAGAACCTGTTACCTTCGCTCCATGAGCTTCTAGGATTGCCCCTGCTTCAGAACGCCCCATGGAAGTAAGCTTACCGGTCAATACAATAATCTGACCTTCTAGTTCATTGCCCGCAGCTTCTTGTACTTCCTCTTCTAATCGTACACCAGCCTTTCTAAGACCTTCAATTAATTGCCGATTTCGTTCATCTCCGAAATATTCCACCAAACTTTTCGCCATAGTAGGTCCAATTTCATCAATGCTAGTCAATTCATCCATAGTGGCATTCATCAAACTATCGATGGAGGTAAAGTATTTTGCAATGGTCTGTCCTGCTTTTGCTCCAATAAGACGAATCCCTAATCCGAATAACACACGGCCTAAGCCACGATCTTTGGAATCTTCGATAGCCTGTAAAAGATTTTGAGCCGACTTTTTCCCCATCCGTTCCAAAGAAGTAATATCTTCCTCTCGTAAATGGTATAGATCCACCACAGTTTCAATACGATGATTGCTTACCAATGCCTCTACAATACTTGGTCCTAATCCATCAATGTTCATCGCATCACGGGATGCAAAATGAATGATACCTTCCTTCTCTATAGCTGGGCAGTGTTCATTGCTGCAATAGATGGCAACTTCCCCTTCACGTCGTAAGGTACGAGACGCACAGACAGGGCAAGTGCTAGGCATTTCATATGGCACAGAATTAGCTTGTCGTTTGTCTAATACCACAGAAATCACTTCTGGAATAATTTCCGCCGCCTTATGAATACGCACTGTATCGCCAATGCGAATATCTTTTTCTTTGATAAAGTCCTCATTATGCAATGTGGCTCGTGACACATTAGTACCAGACACAAACACAGATTCTAATTCTGCAGTTGGCGTTAATACTCCTGTTCGCCCTACATTGATAGTAATATCTTTGACAATAGTCTCAACTTCTTCTGGTGGATATTTGAAAGCTGTCGCCCATTTTGGATCCTTCGCTGTAGTTCCCAAGGTTTCTTGATCTTCAAAGTCATTTACTTTAATCACCATACCATCTGTATCGTAAGGCAAATTATGACGCTCTGTATCCCAATACTGTATTTGGTCCACAACTTCTGCAATAGAATGACATAATTTATAATGTGGATTGACATGAAACTTAAATATCTCTAACTGTTGCAATAAATCATATTGCGTATGGATAGACGATCCTTCCGAAGATCCTATAGCATAGGCAAAAAAATCTAAATTTCGGCTTGCCGTAATGGCTGGATCTTGTTGGCGCAAGGAACCAGCTGCCGCATTGCGTGGATTGACAAAAGTTTGTAAGCCAGCATCTTCTCGTTCTTCATTGATACGTCTGAACTCCTTATGCGGCATATAAGCTTCTCCACGAATTTCGATGAAAGGTGGTGCATTTTCAATGACTAATGGAATAGACTGAATGGTTTTTACATTAGCTGTTACATCTTCTCCTACACGACCGTCACCCCGTGTGACAGCACGTACAAAGAGACCATTTTCATAATGTAAGTTAACCGCTAATCCATCAATCTTCAATTCCACCACATATTGCGGAACATGACCCAACTCTTTTTCACAGCGCAAACCAAATTGTTCTACTTCAGCATCATTGAACACATTACTTAAACTGAGCATACGTTGTCCATGCACCACTTTTTCAAAGCTACCTTCTACCTTTGCCCCCACACGTTGTGTAGGAGAGGTAGGCACAATGTATTCTGGATGAGCAGTTTCTAGTTCCACTAATTTTCTATACAGCACATCATAATCATAGTCTGAAATGATAGGAGCGTCTTTCACATAATATAAATACGCATGATGAGCCAACTCTTTTTGTAATTGTTGAATTTCTTCTTGAATACTCATTGTATGATTCCCTTATTTTTTTCGTATAGGAGCAAATTTAGCCATAATTTGTCGTAATCCCTGTGTAGGGAACTCAATTTTTAACTTTACATTAGCCCCTTCACCTACTACATCTACTACAGTTCCTTCTCCCCATTTAGCATGGATGGCAGTATCTCCTACAGTCCAATCTACTACTTGTGGATTGCGAATCATAGGTTTTGTAACAGGACGGTTAGCTACAGACTGATTGAATGGCACATTTCGTTGTAATTCTTCCTTTACAGTTCGTTTTGGACGCACTTCTTCCACGAGCTCGCTCGGAATTTCTTTCAAAAAGCGAGATGGTAAATACCCTGTGGTTTTACCAAACACAGTCCGTGTTGTGGCGTTCGATACATATAACTCTTCTTCCGCACGAGTAATCCCTACATAGGCGATACGACGCTCTTCTTCCACTTCTTCTGGATTCATCAACGTACGGCTATGAGGAAATAGTCCTTCTTCTAAACCTGCTAAAAATACTACCGGAAACTCCAACCCTTTTGCAGCATGCAACGTCATTAATGTCACTTTTGATTCTTCTTGTTCAAAGGAATCTACATCATTCACCAACGCCACTTGCTCAAGGAAATCTTGCAGTGTACCTTCTGGGTTTATATCCATAAACTCTTTAGCTACCGATACTAACTCACCAATATTTTCCAACCGAGCTTGGTCTTGTGGGTCTGTACTATTCTCTAATTCCACTACATATCCAGTCCGATCTAATACGGCCTCAATAATACCTTGTACGGAAAGCTCTGTAGCCTCGTTGACTAAGGTAAAAATTAAACCCATAAAATCTTCTAACTTTTCTTTCGTTTTACCTTTTATAGTAGGAATTTGGTCCAATTGACTCAATGTCATAAAAAGTGAATTATTCGTTTCTCTTG
>CAUVRW010000201.1:0-2814 GCA_963554425.1 uncultured Veillonella sp. | reverse complement strand
CGTTCTGAAGCAGGGGCAATCCTAGAAGCTCATGGAGCGAAGGTAACAGGTTCTGTCAGTAAAAAAACTACTTTGGTCATTGCCGGTGATGATGCAGGTAGTAAACTAACGAAAGCAGAACAATTGGGTATCCCTGTGATGGATGAACAAGGATTATTGGATTTAATCAAGGATTTCTAAGTCTATCTATTGATAATGAGGTAGACTTTCCTCTATAATAAAAAGATAAGCTTAGAAAGGTTAACTATATGGAACATAGAACATTATTAGAATACTTTCAAGAGCATACAAGTTCACATCCTTTTGAGGTACTACATCATGTAACACTTAAGAATGTGTCACCAGGTCATGTGGAACTAGACTTTCACAGTGAAGAACAATTGCACAGTAATCCGCGGGGCGATGTGTACGGTGGGGTACATTTGAGTTTGTCAGATTATCTTATGGGATTGGCTTGTATTACGCTAGGAAAGCAAGTGACAACGGCACAAATTAATGGTAATTTTGTGAAATCATTGCCGAACAATGCAAGAATTCGCGGTGTATCCAATGTGGAACATAAAGGTCAAAGTACGATGGTTACATCTTGTCGTTTGTATAATGATATGGGAGAACTTGTCTATATGGGAAGTGGAACTTTTATGGTTCTTGACGACTTGGTATTACCAGAATTACCATGGTCGTTGTTAGATGAAGAATAGTTGGAGGATAGGAATCAATGAAAGAACAATTGCAAGCATTGCAAGAGAAAGCAATTGCCCAAATTCAAGGGGCTGCGAACTTGCAGGAATTACAAGATATTCGTGTTACCTATTTAGGTAAAAAAGGAGAAGTGACATCCTTATTGAAAGGATTGGGTAAACTATCTCCAGAAGAGCGTCCTGCTATGGGTGCCTTGGTAAATACAGTTCGTGTAGCTTTAGAAGAAGCTTTAGATGAAGTACAACAACAAATGGAATCTGCTGTACTGGCAGCTAAATTAGAACAAGAAACTATTGATATTACATTACCAGGTCGTCCTGTTCGTAAAGGTCATTTACATCCATTGACACAAATCAATGAAGAAATCGAAGATTTCTTTGTGTCCATGGGCTATGCTGTAGAAGAAGGTCCTGAAATTGAGTCGGACTATTTTAACTTTGAATGCTTGAACTTAGCCGCTGATCACCCAGCACGTGATATGCAAGATTCTTTTTATATTACCGATTCCGTATTACTCCGTACCCATACATCTCCAGTGCAAGCTAGAACATTGCAAGGTAGCGAAAAAAATGCACCTATCCGCATGATTGCGCCAGGAAAAGTATATCGTTGGGACTACGATGCTACCCATTCTCCAGTGTTCCATCAAGTAGAAGGCCTTGTGATCGATAAGAATATTACCTTCTCTGACTTGAAAGGTACATTGGAATTGTTCTTGAAGAAAATGTTTGGTGAAGATACAGCAGTTCGTTTCCGTACAAGTTTCTTCCCTTTCACAGAACCAAGTGCAGAAGTAGACATTTCTTGTTGCATGTGTCATGGTGAAGGATGCCGTGTATGCTCTCATACAGGTTGGTTAGAAATTCTAGGTTGCGGTATGGTACATCCAAATGTATTGAAATTGAATGGCTATGATCCTAATGAGGTACAAGGCTTTGCCTTTGGCATGGGAGTAGAACGTATTGCAATGTTAAAATATGGTATTAATGATTTACGTTTATTCTATGAAAATGATAAACGTTTCTTAACGCAATTCTAGGAGGTTATCGTGAAAGCTAGTTTACAATGGATGAAAGACTATGTATCTGTGAATATTGGCGAAAACCCTCAAGAATTTGCAGATGCTTTAACACAAGCTGGGATTCCAGTAGAAGAAGTCATCAACTGTGATACAGGTATCAAAAAGATATATACAGGAAAAATCGTAGAAATTACGAAACATCCTGATGCAGATAAATTACAAGTGTGCCAAGTAGAATGCTTAACAGAAGAAGGGGAGCCAGTTACGAAACAAATCGTAACGGCTGCTACGAATGTGGCAGTAGGACAAATTGTCCCTGTGGCGTATCATAAATCTCGTTTGGCAGATGGCACAGAAATTAAAAAAGGTAAACTTCGTGGTGAAGTATCGGAAGGCATGTTCTGCTCCGTTGCTGAATTCGGTTTATCTACGGATGTAGTATTACCAGAAGAAGCGACCGGTATTTACATCTTCCCTGAAGGCACAGCTATTGGACAAGATGTAAAAGAAGTACTAGGACTCACTGATGTAGTGTACGAATTTGAATTAACACCAAACCGTGCAGATTGTTTCTCCATGGTTGGTTTAAGCCGCGAATTTGCTGTATTAGGCAAATCGGAAGCTACATTCCCAGAGGTAACAGTAGCAGAAGAGGGAGCGTCTATTGAAGGTCGTTTGAGCATCTCCATCGAGGACACAGAGTTGTGCTCTCGCTTTATGGGACGTTTAATTGAAAATGTAAAAGTTCAAAAGTCTCCATTATGGTTGCAAAATCGTTTGCGCAATTGTGGCATTCGTCCTATCAACAATGTAGTGGACGTAACAAACTATGTCATGTTGGAATTGGGACAACCAATGCATGCTTACGACTATGATCATCTTCATGGACATAGTTTAGTGGCTCGTAAAGCTACAGCGGGAGAAGTGATTCAAACTTTAGATAGCAATGATCGTACATTAGCTGATACTATGCTTGTTATTGCTGATGCTGATCGTCCTGTAGGGGTCGCTGGTGTCATGGGTGGTGCTGATAGTGAAGTATCCAATGAAACAACAACGGTTGTATTGGAAGCTGCTGTATTTAATGGAGC
>CAUVRW010000200.1:0-2820 GCA_963554425.1 uncultured Veillonella sp. | reverse complement strand
ATATAAACTCTATTTATGTTTATGCATATCTAGCTGTTATATTATTCATAACTAACAGTTATTTGCTTTTATTACTTTTTGTTATTTCCCATGTTATATTCTTTAAGCCGTTTCATATCTCAACGTAAAACTATATGTGTAATGAGACCTCTCTTAATTCTTAACCTTACTAGTAAGGAATCATCTTTCGTTATTGTTAAACCTATGTTCATATTCGTCTATAGAAATTGATGTATACAAATAATGTTATAAACCATATACGTGCTAAGATACAATAGTCTCCACATACAAAAAGTATAGAGACAGTCATATGACCATCTCTATACTTTCAGTTTTATATATTATATTTTATTTCGTATGATACTCATAGCAAAACCTAATAGTTGCCACAGCACCAAGCTTACTTGCTGGCTATATAAAGCATGATCAAAAAGACCACTTACCAAAACAACTACGGTAATCAAAGTCATACCATATCGGAACGGAATAGATAGATGCTTTTGTTTTTGCACATTTCTGCTATGTCCCAATAAAATTGCTAATAATAAGCATAAAGATATCGGTCCTGTTTCTGCTGCCACTTGCAAATATAAATTATGGGCATGATAGATAATCACCGTTGGATCTTGGATGAAATAATTATAGTCTGGATAAGTCATCCAAAACGCATCCCAACCAATACCAAAAATAGGAAAATCTTCTATCATGTACATAGTGCTATCCCACAGTGCCCATCGGAGCATAACCGATGTATCTTGTCCACTAAAAAGGGACCACAATCGACTGGACACTTCTCCATGGTAAAAGAATAACACCAAGGGAACCGCTAATAACGCATATAATAACCTACGCTCCACACAGATACCGGCTACAAAAACAGCTACCGCCAAACTTAGCCACATACCACGAGAATAGGTAAGGACTAAGCACAATAGCATGACTGCAACGGCGAAACCCATCATGGTTGAGCGCTTCCAATCTTTTGTTTTCAGCACTTGCATAGCACCTAATCCACCAATGGAAATGGTAAAAAGTAAGTATTCTCCTAATAAATTAGGATTCTGTAATGTTCCATACATGCGTCGCATAAGTCCCGGGAAATGAGTATTATCTACCCATTCATGAATATGCTCTGGAGTCATATAAAAATATTGATACCCAGCACCTAAGCAGACAAGGAATCCAGTCATACAAAACAAGGACAAAAATGTTTTCTGTCGTCTTTCAGTATCCATATAATATGTCATCAACCAATAGATACTGCCATATATCCCTATGTGATAGAGCCAACTCATAGTAGACCATGAGACATTCGCAGAATTAATAATGGAAATACCTGTCCAGAGAATAAACCCTAAGACTGCCCATTGTAGCCAATGTAAAGTTCCAGAAAATCGTTGTCTATCGAATAGTAACGCTAGTAATCCCGCCACGATAACAAGAATATTACCACCTATGGGCAATAAAGGAATACACACCGTTGCTCCGTAGAGTAGATAGACTATCCATTGGTCCACAGATAGTCTACGTAGGGCATCCATTAGTGCCCCATTTCTTGAGCAAGCCATTGTTGCACATCACCAAGAATGTATAAGGAGCCTACTACAGCAATGATATCGCCTTCCTTAGTCGTTTTCATAGCATAGTCTAAGCCTGCTTGGATGGTCTCCATAGGATCTGCTTGGACTGGCATTTGTTTTGCCAATTGCACTGGATCAGTACCTCGTGGCGTTGGTGCTGGCACCGTAATCACACGGTCCTTTTGCCCTACTAAATAGCTGACCATAGTAGATATGTCTTTATCTTCTAAAATCGATAGCACCACTGTTTTCGCTTGTTCTGGATATAGTTCATTAAAGGTCATAGAAAAGGCTTCTGCCCCGCTTGCATTGTGGGCTCCATCTAAAATGATGGTTCGTCCATGGACTTTGAACGTTTCAAAGCGACCCGGCCATGTAGCACGAGCTAGTCCTTCACGGTATGTTTCTTCACTCACTGCTGGTTCTTTATCTTTCAAGATTTGCAATACTCGTGCTGCACAAGCTAAGTTCAAGGCTTGATGGATACCATGCATGGATGTGAAGAGCATGTCTTTATGACCATCTTTGTCTTTCACGGTAATCATTTGCCCCATTGCCATCGCACTGCGACTATCGATGGTAAAATCTTCGTTGAACACATGATATTTCACGCCTAAGGATTTTGCCGTTTCTTTAATCACATCAAGGGCACCCCCTTGAGCTGCTGTTACAAGAGGCACGCCTTGTTTGATAATCCCTGCTTTATGTCGGGCAATCTCCTCTACTGTGTCCCCACAATACGCTTGATGGTCAATCGTCACGTTTGTAATCACTGCCACTTCTGGAGTGATTACATTCGTAGAATCTAGTAATCCTCCTAAACCCACTTCGATAACAGCGTAGTCTACGCCTTGTTCTTGGAAGAACAAAAACGCTGCGGCTGTTAAAATTTCAAATTGTGTAGGTGCTTCTACGCCACGGTCTATGATGGCTTTCACAGCATAACTCACACGTTCAATCAAATCAGCAAAAGCCTCTTCTGTAATGCAGGCCGTATTCACACGCATGCGTTCCGTATAGGATTGGAGGTGCGGGGACGTAAATGTCCCCACACGAAGACCGCTCATGTACAATCCATAGGTAATATAGGTGGAAACAGACCCTTTGCCGTTCGTCCCTGTTACATGGATAGTTTTATATGTATTTTGTGGATTTCCTAGCTCTTCTAATAAAGCTGTAATCCGCTCTAATCCTGGATGAATCCCAAAGGAGGCTACCTCTTCTAGGTAGGCAATCGCTT
>CAUVRW010000199.1:0-2837 GCA_963554425.1 uncultured Veillonella sp. | reverse complement strand
GATGCCCGTTCTTTTCACTTTCACCATGAGGGAATGTGTAGGTATGAACGGTGTAGCCAGCTGTTTCTAGAGATTTAGAAACTGTAGATGCATAGAGAGGGCCCACATTGTCGTCAGTGACAATCATGACGGAACAAGCTGGTTTGATAGCTTGCAAGAACTCAGCTATGCGAGGTAAGCTATTTCGTTCGATAATCACATCGTAATCAGTGGAGGCTTGAATATGAATCGTATCCATAGGTGTAACCTATTTATGACCTAATGCATCACGAAGAGTGAACACTTGGCTAGCCAAAGTGACAAATTGATCTGGACGTAAGGATTGTGGACCATCGCATAATGCTTTTTCAGGATTGTTGTGCACTTCAATCATTAAACCATCAGCGCCGCCACCAACAGAGGCTAAGGATAAAGATGGAACTACACGGCTCATGCCAGCTGCATGGCTAGGGTCCATGATGATTGGCAAGTGGGACAACTCGTGCATCATTGGAATAGCGGTTACATCTAATGTATTACGTGTACGTGTTTCAAATGTGCGGATACCGCGCTCGCAAAGGACGATTTGCTCATTCCCTTCGCTCATGATGTATTCCGCAGCCATTAACCATTCTTCGTAAGTAGCGCATAGACCACGTTTTAATAAGATTGGTTTACGTAATTTACCTACTTCTTTTAAAAGGTTGAAGTTTTGCATATTACGAGCGCCGATTTGTAGCATATCTACATTGTCGAAGTATTCCAATTGGGAGATATCCATCACTTCTGACACAATCGGTAGACCAGTTTCCTTTTTTGCCTCTTCTAGTAACGCTAAGCCACTTGGTCCCATGCCTTGGAAAGAGTAAGGAGATGTACGAGGTTTGAAAGCACCACCACGAAGAATGCCAGCACCGGCAGCTTTCACGGCTTTCGCTACTTCGATGACTTGTTCTGGTGTTTCTACAGAGCAAGGGCCTGCGATGATAGCGAAGTGACCGCCACCAATTTTAGCATCACCTACAGTGACTACTGTGTCTTGTGGGTGGAATTTACGATTTGCTTTTTTGAAAGGCTCTTGGATACGCATTACCTTTTCTACGTAAGGAAGAGATTCAATGGCACGTAAGTCTACACGAGATGTATCACCGATTAAACCGATGATATCTTGTTGCTCTCCATGTACTGGATGTAATGTAACGCCAGTAGCCTCTAATTGTTGACGTAATTCTGTAATTTGTGTTTCTGTTGCTGTAGTGTGTAATCGAATAATCATAATGTCCTCCTAAATTAAATCGTATGTGTGTAGGTATTCGTGAGTGGTGGTATAGGAAGATATACAAAAAGGGCTACCCGCCTATACCTAGTACGGGTAGCCCTTATCACTATTTAAAGCCACTCAGTGATGATACCTAAATTAGTGTAGCTCAAATAGTCCTTTACCCGCAGTGTGGATAAAGAACCAATAAAATGTATTTGCATTTGTTGTAGCTAGATTGATTTGGTTCATCATTGTAGTGACTCCTTTCTTTCAATAATTGCGTTTAGTATACTCCTTTTATTTAAGTTTGGCAAGAAAAAATTCAAATTGGGCTCAAAATTAGAAGCAAATGTAAAAATGGATTCTTAAAAAGGCTGAGAATCCAGTGATATGATTATTGGGGGTTGTATCTCTACATAGTGTTTTAGAGTTTCAGTATTTATGATAATTTTATCAATTATAACTAATTAACATAATAATGCTTTACTATATAAAGTATGCATAATAGCGTATTTATAGGTATATAAGTATGTACGAAGTACAAATAACAATGTATAATGATGGTAATTTATTGATATCTATTATTGATATCTATTGTTGGTTGTGGAGGTCTTTATGAAAATTACACGTCATGTATCAGCAGTAATGGCTGCATTAGTAGTAACAGGAATGGCTTATTCCGTAATGGCTACAGATATTACTAAGTATAGTGATAAAGCAGAAAACTTAATTGGTTTATCGTTGGGCGATCAAAAGCAAACGGAACCTGCGGTTAAACATATAGAAGATACGTTAACCGTAAATGTACATGGTAAAAGCTTAATGGACACAGGTAAATCTAAAAATGTAACAGGGATTTATACTGTATTTGGATCTCAATTGACTATAGATAAAGATCTTATTGTACGATTAAAAAATGATGCACCAGCAGATAAAAAAGATTTGGGGCATTATTATATGAGTGCTGTCTATGCTGGTCTTGGTGGTAAGGTGCCACATCATAACGATAATCCTGACAGAGACTATGGTGATAGCAATATTCATGTGAAAGGCAATGTAGATATTGACGCTGTGGGGGTAGGATTGCAAGCAAATCACCGAGGCCATATTATCGTTGATGGCGGTGGTCGTATTATAACCTATCCTCTTAAAACATCAGATACCTATTCTGTTGTGGCAGAGGAGGGCGATGTATATGTGAATGCAGGTACCGATGGTAAACACCCAGGTATGAAGGATTTAGTAGCTGTTGGTAATGTGGGGTTAATTAATAAAGATTATGGTGAGAATCCAAATCTTAATGAAGCGCCAGCAAATATCGGACTAGCTTTTACAACCTCTAACTCTAGTCTTACTGGTGCTGTGTTAAATGAATATGCTGAAAGTAATAAAAATCCGCATAATTCTGGTGCCGATATATATTTACAAAATGGTGCTACTTGGAATAATGAATGGATTGGTAAGGAACGACCTACACCAAGAAAACCACGTCCATCAGGAGATGATGCAGCGTACTTATATAAAGGCAGTAAAGTTCGTAATCTTGTAGGTGGTGCAAATCCAACTGCAGCAGGTATGATTCATCCTATCGATGCTC
>CAUVRW010000198.1:0-2838 GCA_963554425.1 uncultured Veillonella sp. | reverse complement strand
CCCCTCATCAGGAGAAAAAATCTGACGTCCCACTATTAAGGATCCAATGGCTATAGCCATAGAGGTAGATTCTAAACCTGTTTCTCCGTAGAGCAGTAAACTATGGGGTAAAGCAGAATCATGGATTAATGTAGTAATTTGCTCTTTCACTTGGTGTTGACCAAGTACAGTTTCAAAAAATGACATACACCCTCCTTTACCTCATTAGATTACCCTTTATTATAGCATGTTATGACAATTAATACACTGTTTTGCAATACCATAGACTTCCTCATGAATGTCTTCAATGGTGCGCAATTGATTACTTTCATTCTCACAGTGCACTCGATGCCAATCATAGGTATCCACCAACATATCATAGGCATCATGAACCGCCGTCAAGTGAGAGGTATCTTGCTCATGAATATCACCTGTATTGCCACCTGTTTTACCTGTCCGTTCCGCTAACAGGGATTTTGATAATGACAAAGGCATATCCAATAAGATGACCGCATCCGGCCTTGGTAACCCATATAACTCATACTCTAATTGATCAAGCCACTCTAAAAATGCTTTACGTTCTTTCGTATCCGTGTACTTTATCATTTGATGCACCATATTAGAAGTGGTATACCGATCAGCGATGATAATGCCGCCTTCTTCGTAAAAGCGCTGCCAATCTTGGCGATACGATGCAAATCGGTCTATCGCATAGAGGGTGCTAGCCACATAGGCATTCACGGAGTTTGCCTCTTTTCCAAAGTCCCCACGTAAATACATTTTGATGGGCTCTGCCGCTGGACTGTCGTAATTAGGAAAACTTACAGACCGCACTGGGTAGCCTTCTGCTTGTAATCGTTCCAACAATTTTGCGGTCTGCGTGGCCTTACCACTGCCATCGCCACCTTCAATAATAATTAACTGTCCCATATATATCTCCTTATGACATCGTAATTCTTCTCGTATACTCTTTCAATCCCTCATATAAATCGTGTGTATCTTCTTACTAAATACATTTTATTTCTATACATAATATATCTATATATCTTTACATACGAGGATTGTCTTCAGCTGGCGGTCCCTAGCACCATTCGGTACATACCCATCACGTTGTTTCTGTCCAATATATGCCAATACTTCTTTCGTTATGATCTCACCTACACCTAAACAAGGGATTCCTGGTGGGTAATAGGTAATCGTTTCCCCACTAATTCGTCCTAGTGCTTCTTCCAAAGGGATTTCTTCCATCTCTGCATAAAATGCTTGCCGAGGTGAAAGCACCACTACTGGTGTCGGTAATATTTCTATCATACTTGCATCTACATCCCTATCATTCGTAGCATATGTATCATCTACACTATCTATAATACGATTCTTTGCACTATTCACTGTATTGAAAGACGTATGATTACTTTTGTCAAGTAAACGTGAGTTATCTCGTTGCGCATACGCTCTACCACTCTTTGTGGTACCTTCTGGCTTATGTCTATACATGTCTGAGATATCCTGCGCCGCCTCTATGACCTGTTGTATAGATGCTTCTGTATCACCTATGGTAATTAACAGCAATACATGGTAAGCTTTCATCAATTCTACTTCAATGTGACGCGCTCTCAACTCTCGTTCTAACTCTTGTGCTGTGAGTCCAAGCCCCTTCGCATCGATAATAATCTTTGTTTCATCAAAACTGAAAGCTCCTTCTATGTCCTCATGACTAGGGCAAGCAATGCCAGGAATTTCATTCAGAGCTCTTCGTAATGTACGAGCTAATTCCAATGTTTGCTTCATAAGGGACTGACCCTCTGTAGCCCATTGATGGCGTGCCATATCCAAAGATGCTAAGAAAATATAATTCGGACTAGTGCTCATCAAAATTTGTTGCAATCGTTGAATACGGTTTATATCAATATGAGTCCCTTGTCCGTGGAGCATCGAGGTCTGTGTCAACGAACCTAATAATTTATGTGTGCTTTGGGCGACTAAATCTGCTCCACTTTCTAAAGCAGGAACTGGCATACCTAAGGATGACATAAGATGTGGTCCATGTGCTTCATCCACTAACACAATCATGTGTCGTTTGTGTGCTGCTTCTACAATTCGTTTTACATCCACACCGATTCCATAATAATTAGGATGAACCAGCAAGATGGCCTTTGCCTCTGGATGAGCATCCATCATAGCAATAGCCTCCTCAGCAGTCACCCCTGTAGGAATACCCCAACGTTGATGAAAGCGCCCTCTCATATAAATTGGTTTAGCTCCACTTAACACCAGGCTATTATGAACAGAACAATGGGCTTCTCTAGGAATAATGATAGAGTCACCTTCTTTCACAGCACTCATAATCATCATTTGAATTGCACCCGATGTACCGTTAATAGAAAACCATGTATGATCGGCACCAAAGGCCTGTGCCGCCAATTGTTGTGCTTCCAGTAATTCACGTTCTGGCTCATGATAATCATCAATGGCATACATTAACCCTAAATCATAAGGCAGCGCTGGACCCATCCACTCTGTGAGCAATGTAGGCGCTCCCACACCAATTTTATGACCCGGCGTATGAAAGGGCACCATATGTTGTTCTTTATATTTTTCTAAAGACTCCACAAAAGGAAGTCTGTGTTGATTTATATTTTGTTTCATATATTTACTATTGATTCTTTCACAATATCATTAAGCTTATAGTTCTAAATACTCTATCTAGTATTCTACCCTACTCTGTACATCCATTCAACTAATTACATCACCTTTAGCATAGATTTCTATTCCTCTATGATATGACATAAGTATACACACATATTGATATCAATATATTTTACATACAAGATACTATAAAAAAACTGCTACAATTTGTAA
>CAUVRW010000197.1:0-2854 GCA_963554425.1 uncultured Veillonella sp. | reverse complement strand
TTAGGTATGAACGTAGATCCTCCATAATACTGTTTAATGAACTCCGTCATCACTAAATCTGGACTATCCCCTTCATGTTGGACAAAGTAATTTTCTCGTCCCAATAAACGACCACTACGAATGAAAAACAGTTGAATGCATGCCATAGGACCATCGATGGCCATACCTAGTACATCCATATCGCCTCGTTGTGTAACCATGCGTTGCTTTTCTTGTACCTTTTGAATACTCAATAGGTCATCACGGTATTTTGCCGCTAGTTCAAACTCCAAGTCCTCTGAAGCTTGCTCCATCTTGGACGTAATCTCTTGGATCACTTGAACTTGTTTTCCTTCAAAGAGAGCTACAATATCATCGATATATCTTCGATAGGACTCCACCGTTACATACTTCATGCAAGGGCCTTCACAATAATGCATATGATATTGCAAACAAGGTCGTTCTACTTTCATACTTTTACAAGTGCGCAATGGATAATAGGAACGCAAGATACGCAGCACATGATGCACCGCTGTGACATCCGTGAAAGGCCCAAAATACTTCGCACCATCACGTTCTAAACGGCGTGTCATAAAGAGGCGTGGAAAGTCCTCTTGCACAGTGACTTTCACGTAAGGATATGTCTTGTCATCACGAAGCATAATATTATATTTCGGATGATGCTCCTTAATTAAGGTTGCCTCTAAGATAAGAGCTTCCATTTCTGTTTTCGTTTGAATCGTTTCCACATCCCACGCACGACGCATCATAGCGGTTACTTTCACAGAGCGATTCATATCTTGTTGCACATAGGACCGCACTCGATTCCGCAAGTTGATGGCCTTCCCTACATAGATAATGCGCTGGTACTTGTCACGCCATAAGTAGACCCCTGGCGTGGTAGGCAGATGGCTTACCTTTTCCAAAATATAGGCTTGCTGTTCCGCATCCCCCATCATCATATCTTGTTGACGAGATGGCTGAAAGTCTACTTCTTCTGCTTGCAATTGTCTGTCGATAGGATTCATGGTGTGTCCTCAGTGTGCAACGGATGTTGTTCCATATAGGTTCTAGTTTTGTCTAATACAGGACCTAAGAATTTGCCCGTATAACTTTCAGGCAAAGTTGCAATCTCCTCAGGTGTGCCGGTGCCCACAATGGTACCGCCTCGGAAACCGCCTTCTGGACCTAAGTCAATAATATGATCCGCCGTTTTAATGACATCTAAATTATGCTCGATAACCACCACAGTATCACCACCATCTGTGAGCTTTTGCAATACCTCTAAAAGCTTGCGGATATCTTCTACATGTAATCCAGTAGTCGGCTCATCCAGAATATATAAGGTTTTCCCTGTACTGCGCCGAGCCAGTTCAGTGGCTAGTTTAACCCGTTGTGCTTCCCCACCAGACAAGGTAGTCGCCGCTTGCCCTAATCGAATATAGCCTAAGCCCACCTCTTGTAAAGTTACCAATTTACGGTGAATTTTTGGGATAGCGCTAAAGAAATCTACCGCTTCATCCACGACCATATCCAATACATCGGCAATACTTTTACCTTTGTACTTCACTTCCATAGTCTCTCGATTATATCGAGCCCCTTTACATACCTCACACGGTACATACACATCTGGCAAGAAATGCATTTCGATTTTGATGATACCATCTCCACGACACGCTTCACAGCGACCGCCTTTGACGTTAAAGCTGAATCGCCCTGCTTTATAGCCACGAATCTTCGCTTCATTAGTTTGGCTGTATAACTCACGGATCGCATCGAAGACCCCTGTATAGGTGGCAGGATTAGAACGTGGTGTTCGACCGATTGGACTTTGGTCAATATTGATGATTTTATCAACATATTCTAAACCACGAATCTCCTTATGGGCTCCTACCTTATGATGACTTCTATAGAGTGCATTGGCGACCCCTTTATATAGAATTTCGTTGATCAATGTAGATTTACCGGATCCACTCACACCAGTCACAACAGTAAATAAACCGATAGGGAATTTCACATTCACTTGTTGTAGGTTGTTCTCTTTGGCTCCACGAATCTCTAAATAAGCTTTTGTTGGTTTTCTCCGTTCTTTTGGTAATGGAATATACTTTTGACCACTTAAATATTGACCAGTAATGGATTCTTTCACAGCCATTACCTCTGGTACTGTACCTTGCGCCACGATTTGACCACCATGTTCACCTGCCGCAGGCCCAATATCTACCAAATAGTCCGCTGCTAGCATCGTATCTTCATCGTGCTCTACCACTAATAAGGTATTCCCTAAATCTCGCAAGCCTTTCAGTGTTTCAATTAAGCGGTCATTATCTCGTTGATGCAAGCCAATGGATGGTTCATCTAGAATGTATAAAACCCCAACAAGTCCCGAACCAATTTGTGTGGCCAAACGAATTCGCTGTGCTTCCCCTCCAGATAAGGTGCCGGCACTGCGGTTCATCGTCAAATAATCTAAGCCCACATTATTTAGGAATCCTAAACGAGCATTGATTTCTTTCAAAATTTGTGCCCCTATGAAAGCCTCTCGGTCCGTCAACTGGAGATTGCCAAAATAGTCAACCGCTTCACTAATCGTGAGCTGTGTCACTTCATCTATATTTTTTTCCCCTACACGGATGGCAAGGGATTCTGGTTTCAAACGAGCTCCCTTACAAGCTGTACATGGTTTAATAGACATATAGGATTCGAACTCTTCCCGCATGCTATCCGTAGTAGCCTCTGCATGACGGCGTTTCACCATTGGCAAAATACCTTCATATTCGGTATGGAATGTTTTCACCTCTCCACGCATATTTTCGTAGTCGAAAGTCACTTTCTCAGTACTACCATACATGACTTCTTTTTGTAAGGCTGTAGG
>CAUVRW010000196.1:0-2881 GCA_963554425.1 uncultured Veillonella sp. | reverse complement strand
GATACGGGTATTGAACTTTCATTTCCAGTAGAATATATGAATGATCGAGAGTTTATAGAAATTTCGACAAATGAAAATGGTACCTTGCGCATTGAATTAAAAAATATTTCAAAGATTACCAACAAATAGGGGGTCTAATGAGTAAAAAAGGACATAAAAAAACAAATGCATTACGTATACTAGATACTCACCATATTGACTATGAAGTGTTCACCTACGAATGGTCAGAAGAACGTGGTGCAGGTGTACATGTGGCTGAATCTTTACATATTCCGCCAGAACAAGTATTTAAAACACTTGTAGGAAAAGGTAATGTAACAGGTCATGTAGTATTCTGTATTCCTGTAGAAGGGGAATTAGATATGAAACAAGCGGCACGAGTGAGTGGTAATAAATCGGTAGAACTGATAGCGGTAAAAGATTTATTACCGTTAACAGGATACTTACGTGGCGGTTGCTCTCCATTGGGGATGAAAAAAGCATTTCCTACTTTTTTTGATGATAGTATTAGCTCCATTCCTATGGTCTATGTCAGTGCAGGCCTTAGAGGAATGCAAGTGAAAGTCAATCCACAATCATTAGTAGACGTGGTAGGTGGCACTGTGGCACCACTGACAATGGGGTAAATATGGCAAAGAAATATTATGCTGTTCGAGTAGGACACAATCCAGGAATCTACGTGACTTGGTCTGACTGTGAAGTGCAAGTCAAAGGCTTTCCTGGTGCGCAGTATAAGTCTTTCCCTACAGAAGCAGAAGCAAAAGCCTATATGGGCACCGTAAGTGTAGCTAATAGTTCGATTGTCAAACAACGTGGAACAAGGAAAACATCGCTTGGAGCTTCTAAGCGGATGAGTGTAGGGGAATATCTTAAGACACAAACTGACAATATACATCAAATAGTGGAGTCAGATCCTTGTGAAGTGCGCGCTTTTATTGACGGTAGTTTTGATAAGCGAAAAGGTGTAGTTGGCTCTGGAGGGGTTATCCTTCTTGATACAGAAGAAGTAGAGTTTTCTCTTTCCAGTACAGATCCAAATCATGTGGCATATTGGAATGTGTCTGGGGAATTATTAGCGGTCCTTCATGTAGTGGACTATGCATTAAACCATGGATATACTTCATGTTCCCTCTATTATGATTATATGGGCATTGAAATGTGGGCCACAGGTAGATGGAAGACAAATAATCCATTAACAACTAATTATGCGAAGCGAATGAAAGAAGCCAGCAAACAACTTCGTATCGATTTTCATAAGGTAAAAGCTCACTCGGGTATTGCTTATAATGATCGTGCAGATGCCTTGGCAAAAAAAGGTACTTTACTAAAATAACACTGGTAGGAAATTTCTAGTAAAATTCCTTTAATCTCTCCATGATTTGATGTACAATAAAAGTACAATTACAATCATACTGTGCATAGGAGGAATCTATGAAACGTATTCAATTAGACTCTGGTTTTGTTTATGATTATACAAATATGATGTTACCTGGCGGAGTGACAGAAGCAGATGTGATAAACTTGAGCACTGCTATTTCTGAGGCCTTAACAGCAGCGGAAGAAACACGTCATCATGGTGTTGTGAAAGGCCATTTATCTAAAGATGGGGAACCTGAGTTGGTGTTATTCCCGCAATTACCATATGTAGTAGAAGGTCATATTAATAACCCAACAGTGATGGCTAGATTAGATGATTTAAGAAACAAGAAAGTAAGCACTGTGGTAAGCTTTGGTATTGGTGGCTCTTTCTTAGGTGGGAAAGTACTATTTGATGTACATTGTGGAGAGTTTTGGAACTCCATGAGTGATGAAGAGCGTAATTATCGCCCACGCATGTATTTCAGTGGCAATAATGTTGACCCTGTACGTACTCAAGAGTTAATCAAGCAATTACAAAGAGAATGGAAAGAACAGCAATTTTTAGAAGACCATGCTCATGTGCCTAATGAGTATAAAGTGCTGTTGGTACTGATTTCTAAATCTGGTTCTACTATTGAACCAATGACAAACTTTATGATTGTTAAAGAAGCCTTAGAAGCAGCTATGATTGATTATGAAGTATTAGTTGTGACAGATCCTAGAGAGGATGAAAAAGAAACGTTACTTCATAAATTAGCGGTTGCAGAGGGTTGGGGAGATTCTATTTTCGCAGTACCAGATGGTATCGGTGGCAGATTCTCTGTATTCTCTGAAGTAGGATTGGTTATTGGCGCCTTGTTAGGTTTTGATATTCATGCCTATTTAGAAGGTGCTAAAGCCGCAGATATAGCAGCTCAAGAACGAGATGTGTGGAAAAATCCAGCCTTGTTAAGTGCTGTATTAAAATATATCGGTTCTGAACAATATGGTCGTCATATTGAAGTATTTATGCCTTATGCGGATCGTTTGAAGTCCTTGTCTGAATGGTATGTACAATTATTAGCGGAGTCATTGGGTAAGGAGAAGACCGACAAATCTGGGCATTATGGTCGTACTCCAATTGTAGCGGTAGGTACTACCGACATGCATGCACAAACACAGGAACATCAAGAAGGACGCTATGATAAAGTTGTGTCTTTTATCGATGTAGAAGATTGGCATGTCTCTTTAACCGTGCCACATATGTATGACCAATATAGTAAATTAGAAGCTCTATCAGGTCTTGATTTAGGATTTATCAATCGGGCTGCCTTGGCATCGAATGCAGAGTCTCTAGCCAGTGATGGACGATTTAATGGAACCTACCAAGTACCAACGATGAATGCTTTCCACTTGGGAGAGCTTATGTTCACGATGTGTTGGGCCATCTATTTTGAAGGTCAATTAGCAGGCGTGGATGCTTTTAACCAACCAGGCGTAGAAGTGTATAAAAAATTATTAGGACCTAAACTTTCAAAAGCAT
>CAUVRW010000195.1:0-2889 GCA_963554425.1 uncultured Veillonella sp. | reverse complement strand
GATAAATCTCGATTGTCCTTTTTCATTTTCTTATAAATACTATAAAAGTGTTTTGGACGACCTTTTACATCTGCTTTAATATGAGCACGTTCCAAAGCATCTTTCAAAGTATTCATAGTATCATTTACGATATCCTCACGAGCTTGCCGTTTTTCACTCATTTGTTGTACTAGGTCGTAATATTTTTCTGGTTCTAAATAACGGAACGATAAGTCCTCTAGTTCCCATTTAATATTAAAAATACCTAAGCGATGTGCTAATGGCGCAAAAATTTCTAATGTTTCTTGAGCAATGCGTTGTTGTTTATCAGGACGCATATGCTTTAAGGTACGCATATTGTGTAAGCGGTCCCCTAGCTTGATGACCACTACGCGCACATCTTTTGCCATGGCTAAAATCATCTTCCGATAATTTTCAATTTGCTGTTCTTCTTTTGTTTGATACTGAAATTGATTTAGTTTTGTAACCCCATCTACCAAGAACGCCACTTCTGGTCCAAATTGTTCTTCTATTTCCTCTAAGCTTATCTCGGTATCTTCCACTACATCATGTAATAAAGCAGATACCAAGGTAGATCGATCAATTTGTAGTTCGCTCAATATAGTGGCAACCCCTAATGGGTGCAAGATATACGGTTCTCCAGAAGCCCGTTTTTGTGGCGCATGGGCTTTATCTGCCAGTGCAAACGCATGCTCTATGACTGGCCAGTCTTCTTCTGGTAAATAGGACCGAACACGGTCCATAAATTGTCCATATTCTCGTTCTTTATTAAATGTATGCTCCTGAGGGGTATTTATAGTACTTACCATTATGCTCCCTCCTGACTATATGTCATAAACGTCAAGGATGTGTGAAGTTCCAACTTTTGTTGCACATTCACCCAGCGATATACATGACGTCCATCTTCTAATACTTCTTCTTTCAAAATGCCTAATTCCTTAAACACTTCAAGGGCAAGAATAGCTTCTCGAGAAGTCATCTCTTGAGGTCGGCTTTCCAAGGTTTCCCGTTCTACAATATATTTCGGTGCTGTGGGAGATCGGAAAATTTGTTTCACCACTGTATACAGTTTCCGCAAACTATCTACTTCTAACCGTTCTCGTTGCTGTGAAAGCGGCTCCAAGTCTTGCACAATAAGCTGTGGCGTCACCACACCTTGCCATTCATTTTTCTGCAAGGAAAAGGCTACTTTTACAGGGTCATCAGCAAAGATTTCTTGCATATAATGTTCCCCTTGCCAAGCCACCGCGTCAATAGGGCCCTGTTGACCTTGTAGAATAATCTTACAATGATTTTTTTGAAAGCCCATAGGATAGAGATTCTGTACACGAATCTTAGGAAGTGCAAACACAGGCGTACTATTACCCATACCATAAGGCTCCAAGGTAGCAATTTGATCAATCAAGTCAATACTAATATCATCGCTATGCATAGCGCCATCAATGGTAACAATAGGAATATAATCTTCTTCTGTTAACTGCTTACGGCAAAATTCGCTAGCTTTTTCACGCAAAGCATCGGTCTGTTCTGCTTGCACACTAAATCCTGCCGCCTGTGCATGACCACCAAACTGAATTAATGTATCTCCTGCATAGGTTAACATATCATACATATTACAACGATCAATACTACGACAGGAGCCTTTACCAATTCCATCATGAATACTAATCACCATGGTCGGTTTATAAAAGGCTTCTACCAAACGGGATGCAACGATACCGATAACGCCAGGATGCCAGCCTTCGCCCGCCACTACAATACATTGATCCGCCAAACTTCCTTGTGCTAATACCGATTGATACGCTTCTTCAAAAATAGCCCGTTCAATCTGTTGTCGCTCCGCATTTGTTTCTTGCAACTCTTCTGCAATGTCCATAGCCTCAGCCGGGTCCGTGGTAATCAGCAATTCTACAGCACGCGTCGCATGTGTCACACGACCTGCTGCATTTAATCGTGGTGCTAAGGTAAATCCAATATGACCTGCAGATAACACTTTACCTTCTAAACCAGCAACTTGCACTAAAGCTTGAATCCCTACATTGGGGGACTCTGTCATTTTACGCAAACCTTCACGGACGATAATCCGATTTTCTCCTACTAAGGGAACTACATCAGCTACCGTCCCCAAGGCTACAATATCTAAGTCTTCTCGATATTCTTCACCAGTACGACGTTTCCATAAAGCTTGGCAGACTTTGAAAGCCACACCTACGCCAGATAGGTTTTTATCTGTATAGGGACACTCTGGCTGTTTATGATTAACCACTGCTGTAGCTCTTGGTATTTGCGGTGGTGATGTATGATGGTCCGTAATAATCATAGACACGCGATCTCTCACAGCTTCTACAATATCATAGGAACTAATACCACAATCTACAGAAATAATTAAATCTGTTTTTTGAGCAATCAAATATTCCAAAGCTTCTAAATTGAGACCATAGCCTTCACTTTGTCGCTCTGGAATATAATAAGTTACATTCGCTCCTAAACGCGAAAAAAATCGGTACATTAGTGATGTAGCAGTAATACCATCCACATCATAATCTCCGTAAATGACAATGGACCCATTCACAGCCAAGACTCTTTCGATTTCTTCCACAGCCTGTGCCATACCTTTTAACATAAAAGGATCTAATAAATCATCCATTGTGCTATATAAGAATGTTCGACCTTCTTCTACAGTGGTAATCCCACGATTTGCCAATAAATGAGAAACAATAGGGTGCACTGCTAATCCAGAGGTCAATTGAGATTCTACTTCTTCTTGGTTTTCAGCAATTTTCCAACGTTTGCCGTTTCGTTTATCTAATTTCATACGTACCTCTTGGATGGATATTTCTTTCATTATCATTATCATTATTATACATTAAAAGGATATTATTTTCAATA
>CAUVRW010000194.1:0-2896 GCA_963554425.1 uncultured Veillonella sp. | reverse complement strand
GTATAATTTAGGAATGAAAGCTGATGATTGTGTATCAGCTTTCTTTTTTTATTACTTCCATACAAATACTTGGGAACAGCGTAAGTTGGGGGAGATATTAAAAGTTAATTCTGGAAAAGATTATAAACATTTAGAAAATGGAGATATTCCAGTTTATGGGACTGGCGGATATATGCTTAGTGTGAATGAAGCACTGTCTGAAGTTGATGTGATAGGGATTGGGAGAAAAGGTACAATAGATAAGCCTCAATATTTAAAGGCACCTTTTTGGACAGTTGATACACTGTTTTATTTGGTGCTATTAGAGAAATATTCGTGTTCATTTTTATATCACTTATCTAACCTTATACCATGGAAAAAATTTGATGAGTCCACAGATGTACCTAGTTTATCGAAATCAACTATTGATGGTATTCAAGTAAATATACCGAAAGATAAAAAGGAACAAGATACGATTTCTATGTTATTTGACCGAATAAACAACCTCATCACCCTTCATCAGCGTAAGTATTTCCTAAACTTTCATATTACAAGATAGATACGCATCTCCGTATATGCTTTTTTTGAAATATGCGAGTAAGATATGTATAAGAGCCATTTCTATGTTGTCATGTAAATGAAGAGGTGTGAATATGGTAAAGGCTGAGGAAGGAACGGAATTATTTTGCAAGTATTATGAACGGTGGATTCGGATGTACAAGGAAGGGGCTATTCGAGAGGTAACCATGAAGAAGTACGAGATTACGTTGGTATGGCTACAGAAATTGGTGCCTGACTTACGACTTTCAGAGTTAAATCGAATTACCTATCAACAATTATTAAACGACTATGCAGTGTATCATGAACGACAAACAACGATGGACTTTCACCATCAGTTGAAAGCAGCTGTATTGGATGCGGTGGATGAGGGATTCATTGATCGGGATCCGACACGAAAAGCAATCATTAAGGGAAAGACCCCGAGAGAAAAGAAGATTAAGTATTTAAATCAGTTCGAGTTGCACACGTTGCTGGTACATTTACATCTTACGCCAGAAATTAATTGGGACTGGTTTATTTTTATTATTGCCAAGACAGGCATGCGTTTTTCAGAAGCGTTAGCATTGACGCCAAAAGACTTTGATTTTTCACATCAATCACTGATTGTGAATAAAACTTGGGATTACAAAGGGAATGGTGGATTTTTGCCTACGAAAAATAAGTCTTCTGTGCGAAAGATTCAATTGGATTGGCAAACGATTATTAAATTTTCTGAATTAATCAGAGATTTGTCAGAGGATAAACCAATCTTTGTGAAAGGTCCTGTGTACAATTCAACGGTAAATGATAGGTTAGAGAGATATTGTAAGGACTTAGGGATTCCCGTTATTTCTGTTCACGGATTACGACATACCCATGCATCGTTGTTGTTGTTTGCAGGGGTATCCATTGCCAGTGTTGCTAGACGGTTAGGTCATGCCAGCATGACCACAACGCAGAAAACATATATCCATATCATTCAAGAGTTGGAAAATAGGGATATTGATTTAGTCATGCGATCGATGTCAGGGTTGGCATAGATTATTTCCATAGAATGGCTCTTTTTGCACAATAAAGGGCTGTCACTCATATGTAGTAAATCCTACACATACAGTGACAGCCCTATCGTATTAAATGCTACAATATATGACTTAGTACCAGCGTGTTAATGGTAGTTCATTGTTAATGCATTTTGTCATCAGAATTTGATGCAAATCCATGTTACCAATATAGAAACCAGCGGCACAACCACATAGATATAAATCCCACATGCGTACAAATTCAGTACCCCGTACTTGTTCTACTTGGTCACGAACACCTTGAAAATTATTGTACCAATGCATCAATGTTTTGTAATAGTGAAAGCGTAAATTTTCCACATCCAGAACATTCATATCATATTCGTAGGCAAGACCAATGATTTCTCTTAGGGAAGGCAAGGATCCACCAGGGAAGATGTATTTACGAATCCATGCACTGGTTTCCTTTTCTGCAGGATCACTAATATAATGAAGTAAAAATAAACCTCCTTCTTTTAGCATAGCTGAGGCATCTTCCATGTATATAGGTAAATTAGGGCGACCTACATGTTCTAACATGCCTACACTTACCATACGATCGAACTGACGACCAGAGGCGGCTACATCGCGATAATCTATTAGATCAATTTCCACTTGACCCTCAAGACCAAACTGTTTAATTCGTTCTTGGCCTTTTTTCCATTGCTCTTCTGATAATGTACAGCCATAGCCTTTGACTCCATATTTTAGGGCCGCTTCAATGAGAAGGAACCCCCAGCCGCAACCAATATCAAGGAGTGTCATGCCTTCTTGTAAGTGTAATTTATCAAGAATATGATGTACTTTTTGATATTGTGCGACTTCCAGGCTGTCATTTTCATGTTTGAAATAGGCACAGGAATAACTCATAGTTTCATCAAGCCATAAACTATAGAAATCATTCCCTAAATCATAATGAGATGAAACTTGTTGTTTTTGATCTTTCTTTCTAAGCCCCATATTAAAGAGGGAACTAAGTACTTTTTTGTTAATAGAGTCTTTGTTAACATGACCTAATACGACGCAAAGAGCTTTGAATAAATCTCCTTCAATTTCTATATCTTTGCGCATGTAAGCTTCGCCAAGTGCCAATTCGGCGGATACTAATATATCTTTTTTAGGGATATCTTTATTGACAATAATTGTAAACTCTGGATCTCCTTCGCCGATGGTATATTCTTTATCTCCAACTTTTACAACAAAGCAATGATCGTTGAATCGTTCCAAATAGTGTACTAAAAAGCTATCAAAAAGTTTAGAAAACATAAGTAAGTCCTTTCTTGCCTTTATGCATAATATACAGTATATGCATCATTTAG
>CAUVRW010000193.1:0-2901 GCA_963554425.1 uncultured Veillonella sp. | reverse complement strand
CGTAAATCACTTGAAAGTGAGAGCCGTCCTGTGGTAGTATTATTTGGAACGGGGTATGGTATGACGAAGGAAACAATGGAAGATTTCGACTATATCCTTGAACCAATCTATGGACATGGAGACTACAATCATCTGTCTGTTCGTAGTGCTGTATCAATTATATTAGACCGCTTGCGAGGCGAAGCGTGGTGGAATAAATAGGAGGACACAATGTCAGGACATTCTAAATGGTCAAATATTAAACATAGAAAAGGTAAAAATGATGCGTTAAAAGCAAAAATTACCACAAAAATTAGCCGTGAAATCACAGTAGCTGTAAAAGCTGGTGGTACCGATCCAACAGGTAATATGCGATTGAAATTGGCGTTACAAAAAGCTCGTGAAAATAACATTCCTAAGGATAATATCCAACGCGCTATCGACAAAGGTGCCGGTGCAGGTGATGCGAACAACTATGAAGAAATTACCTATGAAGGATATGGCCCAGGTGGCGCTGCTATCCTTGTAGACGTAATGACAGATAACCGTAACCGTGCGGCAGCTGACGTTCGTCATGCTTTCTCTAAACGTGGTGGCAACCTAGGTGAAAGTGGATCCGTTAACTGGATGTTCAAACGCAAAGGTGTATTCGTTATTCCACAAGAGGGCAACGATGAAGAAACATTAACATTATTGGCTCTTGATGCTGGTGCAGAAGACATCAAAGTAGAAGATGATGTATTCGTTATTTATACATTACCTGATGATTACGATGCCGTAGAAGCTGCCTTAGCAGAAGCATCCATTGCAACAGATATGGCACAAATCACAATGGTTCCAGATACAAATATGGAATTAACAGGTGATGATGCAGTGAACATGCAACGTATATTGGATATGTTGGAAGACTTGGACGACGTACAAGATGTGTACCACAATGCTATCATGGACGTGGAAGAATAATTTTCTGTAAAATTTCATCATTTCATGTTATACTATAAGCAAGTAAATATTTTAGATTTGCAAGGGAGCCTATGTAATAGGCTGAGAAAGGACTATGAAGTACCTGACCTTTTGACCTGATCGGGATCATGCCCGCGTAGGAAGCACGCTGACATATGTGGGTATCGATGTAATGTCGATACCTTTTTGTGTATAGAGTACCCAAAATAGGCTCCTTTGTATTGAAAGGAGCTTTTTATGTTTTACACACAAATGCAAGCAGCCCAAAAAGGCATTGTTACCGATGCGATGAAAGTGGTAGCAGAAAAAGAAAATATGGATGTTGAAGTATTACGAGACTTAGTGGCAAAAGGGCATGTAACGATTCCTTGCAACAAGCATCATACGTCTTTACAACCAGAAGGAATCGGTCAGAAGTTGCGCACGAAAATTAATGTAAATCTAGGTACATCCAAAGACTGTACAGACTATGAAGAAGAGATGAAAAAAGTCCATCATGCAGTGGCATTAGGTGCTGAATCTATTATGGACCTGTCTACACATGGGGATACAAAAGTGTTCCGTCGGTTGTTGACAAAGGAATGTCCTGTTATGATTGGAACCGTGCCTATCTATGATAGCGTTATCCATCATCAAAAGGACTTAGGTGAATTGACTGCAGAAGACTTTATTTCTACGATCCGTCTTCATGCAGAAGATGGCGTAGACTTTGTTACCTTACACTGTGGGATTACGCAACATACAGTGGAGCAAATTAAACGTCATAAACGTAAGTTAAACATCGTAAGTCGTGGAGGTAGTTTAGTTTTTGCTTGGATGTCCATGACTGGTCAAGAAAATCCTTTCTATGAATACTATGATGAAATTTTAGACATTTGTGCCGAATATGATATGACTATTTCCCTTGGTGATGCATGCCGTCCAGGTTGCTTGGCGGATGCTACTGATATCTGTCAAATCGAAGAACTCGTTCGTCTGGGAGAGTTAACAAAACGAGCTCGTGAACGTGGTGTGCAAGTGTTGGTGGAAGGTCCAGGTCATGTGCCATTGAATCAAGTCCAAGCCAACATGGAAGTTCAACAAACAATCTGTGACGGAGCACCATTCTATGTATTGGGACCGTTGGTGACAGACATTGCACCAGGCTACGACCATATTACAGCAGCTATCGGTGGTGCAGTGGCAGCCATGCATGGGGCAGCGTTCCTTTGCTATGTAACACCAGCAGAACATTTAGCATTACCGGATGAAAACGATGTGAAAGAAGGTATTATGGCTTTCAAAATCGCAGCCCATGCAGCAGACATTGCAAAAGGTATACCAAATACACGAGACCGTGATGACCGCATGGCAGAAGCGCGCCAAAAACTCGATTGGGAAGCGCAATATGCAGTGGCATTAGATCCTGAAAAAGCACGTCGCATCCGTGAAAGCCGTGCTCCAGAAGAAGGACATAAAGAAGCATGCAGTATGTGCGGAAAATTCTGCGCCGTACGGAGCATTAACAAAGCCTTAGAGGGAGAGAAAATCGATATATTATAAAAGAGAAACGAAACAGCCAACTTTTGTAGGAAGTTGGTTGTTTTATACTTGCTTTCACCCCACATTTTGTGCTATACTAACCAAGTATGAATACACACGCAACTAGACTATCAGTTCTGTGCGCAATTTCGCGTTTGCTGAGGGATGAGAGTTGCGGAGGTTTTTTAACAGGAGGTGCCAACATGGCAGTAGTATCACTTAAACAATTATTAGAAGCTGGTGTTCACTTTGGACATCAAACAAGAAGATGGAATCCTAAAATGGCTAAATTCATCTTCACTGAACGTAATGGTATTTATATCATTGACCTTCAAAAAACTGTAAAAAAAGTAGAAGAAGCGTATGATTTCTTACGTGAAGTAGCTCAAGCAGGCAAAACAATCCTTTTCGTAGGTACTAAAAAACAAGCTCAAGAAG
>CAUVRW010000192.1:0-2906 GCA_963554425.1 uncultured Veillonella sp. | reverse complement strand
GCACCAGTACAAGTGAAAATCCTTCCAATCAGTGAAAAACATGTAGAATATGCTGAAAAATTACGTAAAGCATTTAAAGATGCCTATGTACGTGTGGAACTAGATGATCGTAGCGAAAAAATTGGTTACAAAATCCGTAAAGCACAAATGGAAAAAGTATCCTACATGCTTGTGGTGGGTGACAAAGAAGTGGAAGAAGGAAAAGTGGCTGTTCGTAAACGTGGCGTAGGCGAACAAGGGGCAATTCCTTGGGAAGAATTCTTAGCCGATATCCAACAAGAAATTAAAGATCGTGCATAATATTAGCAATCCATAGATATCTAAAAGTATTTGGAGTGTCAACGGAGATACTTGTTCTGACACAAGTATCTCCCATAGATTCAAGTGTGTAATCCTCCTTAGGATATGTACGATACAAGTATTGTGTATACATAGGAAAAGCATCTTCACAAGAAGATGCTTTTCGTCTTATAATAGGGGCAGAAAGAAATTTGTCTTTCCTTTTCTAGTATTCCGAGTAGAGGTGATGGAATCATGATTACATTCGATGATGCGGAAAAACAAAAATTAAGTCCAGAGGATTTGAAAAAGCTGAAAAAGCATAATGATATCAATGAATGGCCTTGCCCGTTAACAGATGATATGAAACAACAAATGCATGATAGCTTTAAAGTAGTGCCTAAGAAAAAATAAGAAAAACCGTAGCTACCGATGATGAGGTTCGCTACGGTTTTTTATGTATCATTATATCTCAGTATAGATGCGTATATACCTTATTGTAAATAGAATACTACGCTTGCTGTTTTATTAGCAGACATATCACCATTTTCTACAGGTGTTGAAGTAGACATATCTGCAGATTTTACAGCCAACATAGCATATCGTGGATTCACTTCCATCGTATGAGTTCGAGTAGTGCCTAAGCTAATCGATTTTACAGGGCCTACAGTATGACCTAAAGCGCGAGCGATAACTTCCGCTTGGTGGCGTGCATCGCTAATGGCAGAGGTAGATAATTGATCTTCTATCTCTTGGGATACATCGTTTTGGAAGGTAAGGGAATTAATATCAGAAGCACCACTAGCGATAGCAGCATCGATAGCTTTTCCAATCGAGGATGTATCATATACCCTAACAACAACAGTGTTGTTTACATTATAACCATTTAATTTTGAGTTTCCGTCGATATAATCGTAATTAGGATTGATGGTAATATTAGATGTTTGAATGTTATTTCTAGAAACTCCTACATGTTGTAAAGAGGAGATCAGTTTAGACATAACAGCATCATTTTGAGCTTTGGCAGCTTGTACAGAGGTGTTTTTATTGGATACTACTAAATTAAGAAGTGCATAGGATGGCGCCACTTGACGAACGGCTTGGCCAGTAACGGAAATTTCACCGGGCGTCATATCCGCTGCCATAGATCCGATTGTAGCAGATGCCATGAATGCACCGATAGTGAAAGCTTTCAAAAGAAATGAATGTTTCATAGGTTCTTCCTTTCTATGTGGTGTACATATTGACAAATAAAAAATGAGTGCCCTACAATAATATAGACGCAGTACACCTTGTATTGCTATTATACTACACAATCTATATGAAAGTATGATGAAAGTTAGGAGTGAAATTATGAATCCTATTGATATTATGTTAGATCATAAAAGTATTCGCCAATATAAACCGATGCGTGTATCTCCGCAGCATTTGAGTATTTTGCTAGATGTAGCGAAGCGGACTGCCACCAGCATGGGAATGCAAACATTCAGTATCATCCGTATTGTGAACCCAGAAATAAAAGCGGCCATTGCAGAGGTATGTAAACAAGACTATGTGAAAGACATGCCTGAGCTATTTATATTCGTAGTAGATGCGTATCGAAATGAACAGATTATGAAAGAAAAAGGTTTAGATTTGGATACGGCAAGTGATGCAGATCGATTCTTTCAAGGATGGACGGACGCTTGCCTAGCGGCACAAAATATGGTGACCGCCGCGGAATTGGCAGGATATGGTACAGTATACTTAGGTAGTGTATTAAATGATGCAGAAAAAATAATTGAAATTTTGAAATTACCTGAATTAACATTCCCTGTGGTAGGACTTGGCTTAGGTATGGCAGATCAAAAACCGGCATTGAAACCACGCATACCAAGAGAGGCAAATGTGTTTGATGATGCGTACAGCACATTTGATAACTACCATGAATTGTTGGAAGATTACGATGAAGAGATGAACCAATACTACGACCTTCGCAGTCCCAATTACCCATTGCCTAAATTTACAGAACAAGTAGTGGGTCGATTGAAAATGAAAGATGAGAAGAGAAGTGCATTGATTAGAATAGCGGAAAAACAAGGGTTTCACTTTTAATGCTATTCTACCTTGTGGCGGTTATTAACTGAATATGATGAAGGGAAGAGCACGGTATACTCCTCACAAACGGTATTTCATAATGTTTGTTCGGAGCACACCGTGCTCTTCTTGTATATGTGTAATTTAGATAGTAAAAAAGCCACAAAGCGTTCTACGCATGATGACGCTCCAAGGAAGGTCATAGAACATCTTGCTCGTTTTTGCGTTTCTACATTTAGGTAGAAAGAACAGCGCAAAACGTTCTACCCATGATGACGCTCCAAGGGAGGTCTTAGAACATATTTATCGTTTCTATATTTAGGGAGAAAGAACGGCAAAAATATTCTACACATAATGGAGCTACAAGGGGTGGTCATGGAATATGTTGCTCGTTTCTATATCTCTATATTTAGGCAAATATGACGTCACAAAATGCTCTACCCAAAGATGGTGTTCCTTGGTAGATATAGTTTTTAATAAAGTTTGAAAATAATTGAGATAAGGGGTTGCAAATTATTTAAAAAAATCATATAATACATTCAGTGCTTGAG
>CAUVRW010000191.1:0-2940 GCA_963554425.1 uncultured Veillonella sp. | reverse complement strand
TTCATCAACGGCCCATTCCTCATGTGGAATGTGGTATAATAGCAAGAGACTTAGGCGCCACGTCTATGAACGACATCAGTGATGGCTTGTCCAGCGAGCTCAACGAGATTGCCAAAGCATCACAGGTGACTATTTATATCGATGAAAGTTCTTTACCAATGCATCCAGAGGTGCAGGCCTATTGTGAAAGTAAGGATATGAGCCCATACCTTCCTATGTGGACTGGGGGCGAAGACTTTCAGCTAGTGGGTACCATTTCAGCTGAGAAAGCAGATAGCTTGCCTAGGGAGACTTTCACTATTATTGGGCATGTCAAAGTAGGTAGTCCACAGGTATTAGTAGACCGTGACGGACAATGGATGACAGTGGAACCTAAGGGATATAATCATTTATCTAAGGCATAAGTAGTTAGCTGATTGACAATATGGTTACTCATAGAGTGATGTGAAAAATGTTTAACTGTTATAGTGAGATAACATATAATAGTGGAACGCGCCTATATCATGAGTTAGAATCGTTAGAAATGCAACATATAGATTAATGAACGATATAATATAAAGGATTAATATGAGTAGTATACAATATACAACACATTCCGTAGAGGAAACGTTGGCCCTAGGCCATAGCCTAGGGAGATTTATGAAAGATTATGAAGGCCCTATCTGTATTGCTTTAGATGGTACATTAGGGGCGGGGAAAACGCATTTTTCTCAAGGTATTGCCAAAGGTTTTGGGGTCACAGAAGAAGTGACAAGTCCTACCTTTGCTTTAATGAACACTTATGAAGTAGATGGTTCTTACCTGTATCACTTTGATTTATATCGAATGGATTTGGTAGAAGAATTGGAGACCATCGGCTTTTACGAATATACAGAGGAAACGAAATCCGTTGTAGAATGGGCTAGTAAGTTTGCCGATGAATTGCCAGATACGACGGTATGGATTGAAATTTCTGTGGCTGATGATAGAACTCGTCAGTTTGCAGTTCGGACGGATTTACTTTCAGCAGAAGAATTACAATGAATAGGAGAGCACCTATGATTTTAGGCATCGAAACGAGTAGTGCCATTGCCAGTGTGGCAGTGGGAAATGACAAAGAAATACGGAGTGAACTTATTGTACAGGCAGGTCTTACACATTCTGAACAATTAGTGCCACATATTGAAATGGTGCTGACAACGGGGAAGGTAAAGAAATCTGATATTACCGGCATTGCTGTAACCATTGGACCAGGTTCCTTTACCGGTTTGCGCATTGGGCTTGGGACGGCTAAGGCTTTGGCTTATGCTTGGAATGTACCCGTTGTAGGAGTTCTTACCACAGATGTATTGGCACAAGGGTTTATGTATTCTAATTATCGTGTGTGTACCGTTGTGGATGCGCAAAAAAAGCAAGTCTATGCCCGTCAATATGCATGGAGTGGCGCCACTATGGACGCCTTGGATTCAGTGGAAGTCCATCAAGTGCCAGAGTTGCTAACTTCCTTGGTGAAATTATGTGAAGAAAGTCCAGTGGTGATTGTGGGAGATGGTCTAAAACGGTTGGAAAAAGAATATGCTCTAGGCATAGAAGAAGGACGTATTGATCCTATGAAACTGGCACTTGGGCATGAATCAAAGCAACGACCACGGGCCTCTCATGTAATTCAAGTAGCATTGCCACAATTCGCAAATGGAAATATCCTTGAGGCACAGTCCATTGAGCCATTCTACATTCGTAAATCGGAGGCGGAAGTGGTCTGGGACGAGAAAAATAAAGACATGTTGGCTACAGGTACCTACATAGAACCTACGGTAGTAGTCCGTGAAGCGGCAGGTGAACGATAATGGTCACATTACGAGAAGCCTTACGAAGTGATATTGAAGGTATCTACGAAATAGAACTGGCCTGTTTTTCAACCCCTTGGTCGAAAGAGGCTTTATTAGATGATTTAGAAGTAGAAGATAAGCTATACCTGGTGGCAGAATCGGAAGATGGAAAAATTGTTGGCTATGCAGGGTCATGGTTAGTCTTGGATGAAGGACAGATTACGAATATTGCTATTCATCCTGAATATCGTCGTGCAGGTTATGGAGCTAAAATGACTCGTAAATTAACACAAATGCTCCGTAAACGAGGTATGAAACATATTTTTTTAGAAGTACGTGTCTCCAATATTGCTGCTCAAGCTATGTATCGTAGATTGGGTTTTACTGCAGTAGGAGTACGCAAACAATTTTATTCAGATCCAATAGAAGATGGATTAATTATGACGAAAGAAATGGAGGAACTGGAATGAGTATTTACATACTAGCCATCGAAACTAGCTGTGATGAAACATCGGCAGCGGTCTTACAAGATGGCAGAACAGTCATTTCTAATGTGATTTCCAGTCAAGTTCCCATACATAGAAAATTTGGCGGTGTCGTGCCAGAAGTAGCATCCCGTCATCATATTGAACAGATTATGCCAGTTATCGACCAAGCTTTGGAAGATGCGAATGTAACATTAGACGATATAGATCATATTGGTGTCACTTATGGGCCAGGTTTAGTAGGGGCTCTTTTGGTAGGCGTGTCGGCAGCGAAGGCTCTATCCTTTGCAAAAGATATTCCCTTAGTAGGTGTTCATCATATGGAAGGGCACATCTTTGCAAACTTCTTGTTACATCCTGATTTAGAACCACCGTTTTTGTGTTTAGTTGTATCTGGTGGGCATACCATGATCGTCCATGTCACAGATTATGAAAGCTTTCAGGTACTAGGACAAACACGTGATGATGCGGCTGGTGAAGCCTTCGATAAAATCGCTCGTGTATTAGGCTATCCTTACCCAGGGGGACCACATATTGATGCATTGGCGAAACAAGGCAATTCGGAGGCCATCGATTTTCCAAGGCCTTTATTGGAAAAAGGAAATTTTGACTTTAGTTTCAGTGGTTTGAAGTCAGCTGTTCTTAAC
>CAUVRW010000190.1:0-2941 GCA_963554425.1 uncultured Veillonella sp. | reverse complement strand
AAGAGATTGCTAACTTAGGTGGTTCCGGCGTTCTTTCAGAAATTACACCAGTATTCACGGAAGTGCCAGAAGGTGTGAAAGTGGCCTACCATGTGACATTAAACCCTGTGATTAAAGGTGTATCTGTGGAAGGTAACACAGTGTACAAAACAGATGTATTGGTGAACTACTTAGGCGTGCAACCAAACACTGTATTAAATACAATTTCCGTAGGGGAAAAAGTACAAGGTATTAATGCTGCGTACCAACGTGATGGTTACATCTTAGCCCATGTGAAAGACATGGCAGTAGATGATAATGGTGTATTACATGTATCTGTAGTAGAAGGCATTGTAGAACGTATTACTCCACATGGTAATAAGAAAACGAAAAATCGAGTGATTACCCGTGAATTTAATCAAAAAGTGGGCCAACCATTCAATAAATTCTTAGTACGTCGTTCTGTAGAAAAAGTATATAACTTAGGGTTCTTTGATGATGTAAACGTACGTTTAACACAAGGCTCTACAGATGAAATGGTAAACATTGAAGTAGACGTATTGGAACATAAAACAGGTACCATCACATTAGGTGCTGGTTACTCTGGTTCTGATGGATTTGTAGGTATCGTAGAAGTAGGGGAAGATAACCTACGTGGTACTGGTGATAAAATTAAGGTTCACTGGGAGTTCGGCGGTACAGCAGGGTATAAAAACTACTCTGTATCCTACTTGCGTCCATGGATTGATAACAAAGGTACATCTCTTGGGGTAACGTATTTCAACCAATTGAACGAATACACAGATTATAATGAAAAAGGACAATCTGTGGCTACCTATGATAGAAAATCCAATGGCCTTAATGTATCTTTAGGCCGTCAAACAGCTGAGTTTACTCGTGATTATTTGACACTAGAACATCGTAAAGATAAATATGTTTGGGATACTAAAGATTCCAGTGGATTCCGTTATGATACAGATGCTGCAGGTGGTAATAGATTTGATAATCGTATTGATAAAGGATCCCCGGCATCAGCTACAAATAATTATGGATTCTTAACAAATGGTTATTTAAAACACAACTTCGGTACAACAAACAGCGTAAGCTGGCAAAAAGTATTTGACTCCCGTGATAATGTATACGAACCAAGTCGTGGTAAACGTTTATCTAGTACATTACAATGGGGTGGTCATGGTTTAGGCGGTGACTTCAACTTCTACAAGTTTACTGGCGAAGCTAGAACGTACAAAAAAGTAGGCAATAAACAAGTATTGGCGTTCCGTGGCCGTATCGGTTGGGCTGTTGGTGATTTACCATATAGTCAATTATATACAATCGGTGGTTCTGATTCTCTTCGTGCCTATGAAGATGATCAATACCGTGGTAAGAAAATGTACAACTTTACAGCGGAATATCGTTTTCCAATTTGGAACAAAGTAAGCGGTGCATTATTCACAGATTTAGGTGATGCATGGGATGCACCAAATGTACCTTGGTTCAAACATTCTAAAACATTTAATATCTCTGTCGGTGCCGGCGTGCGTGTGACAACACCAATTGGTCCAGTACGTATCGACTATGGTATTAGCAAAAATCAAAAGAAATTCCACTTCAGCTTTGGTGGACAATTCTAATTCATGACGATACAAAAATGGATAGGAGGGGCTCTTCTAGTGGCAACATTAGGGACTCCCTCTGTCTATGGTGCCCCTGTTCAGACGGTGCATGTGGACCTGCACAGTACAACAGGAACGATTCCAAAAGCCTTGGAGTCGCGTATGGTTGCCAGCATTCAAGGTGCGGCTACCTATATGTACCAAGGGAAAGAAGATTTTCAAATTAGATCCTCTCTTGAGGCCTATGAAAAAGCAACGATGGATGTGGTGGATCGAATCCTCTATGGATATACGGTGAAAACCATTTCAATGGATGTGGGTGAAACGTTACATATTCATCTTGCCTTAGAGCCCTATGGAAAGGTAGTACAATCTCTGGAAACTACGGTGAACTACGGCAATATATCTCCTTATGGACGCTCCTTAATAGATGCAGATTTAGGGAATGTAAAGCCTCGATTAGAGCAAATGTTCTTAGGGGCATCACTGGATTCACTAGATTGGATTACACCATTGGTGCAAAAGTCGGTGCGTAGTGATTTAGAAGGTTCCCTTCCTGAATTTACTCCACAAATTGATGTGGTAGGAGGAGACACTGCGAAAGCGACAGTGTATTTAGTTCCTAATGGAAACAGCGTAAGTCGTACGGCGGTGATGATTCAATCGAATACATTACCGAGCGTGTTCTTCTATACTATGCGTCAATATTATGAAAAGAAATTGCGTCAATTAGAAGGTCTGCCAGTCTCTTTCGTGAGACGTCATCAAATGATGATAGAAAAAGAGATACAAGGTGAGCTTAACAAAAGTCGAGGTGTTACACAGTTTGGTGTGACTATGATTCCAACGTTAGAAGTGGGTTCAGAGACGATTTTGTCAATTCATGTAGATTCCTCTAAGTATATTCTTCGTGGAGAAGGTTATTTGGATATGGGGCGTGGTGTAGATTCTGTGGGATTACGGTTGTATACGGGGGTTCATGATGGATCTCATGACTGGTATGTAGAAACAGAGTTTTTACCGAACCGTTTGGAATGGTCCTTTAAGCCATCTTATGGGTACCAATTCACGAAAGATACAAAGATAGGGTATCAATATGGATTGCCTAATCATCACCAGTATGGAATTGTGCAACAAACTATTGGGAACCGTTGGAATGCAAGATATGAAAGAGATATAACGGCAAAAACAAATGAATTTGCTCTTTCCTATGATGTACATGAATATTTACGATTAGAATATGTATGGGGTGACCATGATCGATGGTTGCGCCTGATAGGACGAATATAAAGAAAGAAGGTAGATACACTATGATGCGTTTATTGAACAATAAAAAGAATGTAAAA
>CAUVRW010000189.1:0-2942 GCA_963554425.1 uncultured Veillonella sp. | reverse complement strand
GGTTGAGGGTACCGTATATGGTGATGGTTCTATTAGTATTGAAGAAGCCCGTAGTTTAGATCAAGGGGCAGAACATGCTATTAGTTTTGCTATCGGCGATTATAGAGAGTTCGCAAAAGATAGTAAAGCAGGAGCATTGTTGGTGGATGCAAAAATTGAAGATTGTATGATTCCTCAAATCGTAGTGTCCAATGCAAAAGCTGCCTTTGCTAAATTGTTAGAAGTGTTCCATCCTCCTGTGGTATTTCCAGAGGGGATTCATGAAACGGCTATTATTGGTAAAAACGTAACAATTGGTAAGAATGTAAAAATTGGACCCTATTGTGTAGTTTACGATAATGCCATCATTGGTGATAATGTCACATTACACGCCTATGTATATATTGGACATAATGTACGTATTGGCGAAGGGACCACAATCTATGCAAGTTCTATTGTGCATGAGAATTGTATATTAGGAAAACGCGTTGTCTTACGCGCTAATGCAGTTATTGGTGGAGAAGGATTTGGCTTTGCTACTGAAAATGGCAAGCACACACATATCCCACAAGTAGGTAATGTGATTTTGGAAGATGATGTGGAAGTAGGTTCTTGTTCTTGTATAGACAATGCTACAATGGGATCTACTTTGGTGCGTCGTGGTACCAAGATAGACAACTTAGTTCATCTAGGACATAATGTGGAAATTGGTGAAGACTGTTTCTTGATTGCTCAAGTCGGTATCGCTGGCAGTACAAAATGTGGAAACCATGTTATCTTTGCTGGTCAAACTGGCTGTACGGGGCATATCACTATTGGTGATAATGTTACCTTTGCTGGTAAAACTGGTATCACAGGTAATGTACCATCTAATGGACTATATGCAGGATTCCCAATGCGACCACATAAAGAATGGTTGAAATTGGCGGCTTATGAAAGTCGATTACCAGATATGGCAAAACAGCTGAAAGCATTAGAAAAAGAAGTAGCTGCCTTGCAAGCTAAATTAGAAGATAAATAGGTGTAGTTATGTTATATACCTGTATGAAAGTATTAAGTGCTATCCTATGTGCTTTGCCGTATCGAGTACAATATGGTATTGGATATCTCTTAGGACAATTAGGATGGCTCTTTACACCAAGCAATCGAAAACGATTGGCCATAGGACAAATCTTGTTTTGCCGTATTACAGATGATCCTGTAGAGGCAAAACGAATTGCCAAAGCTAGTGTAACTCGATTTGGTCGTATGATCGTGGATGTGCTTCGATATCCTGAAATTAAAGATGGTAAGTACAAAGAGATGTTTACGATGGAAGGTCGTGAATATCTAGAAACTGCCAAAGAAGATGGAAAAGGTGCTATTATTATTGCTCTTCATAGTGGAAACTGGGAATTACTAGGAGGCATTTTAGCATCGGAGGGCTATCCTTTGATTTCAGTAGCCATGCAACAACAAGGTGATGCGGACAAATTTATCAATGAATATCGTGAGCTTATGCAACAACACGTCACCTATAAAACAGGAGTTCGTGAAATGGTGAAAGAATTGCAACAAGGTTCTTTCATTGGTCTTATCATGGACCAAGATCCAGGAGATAAAGGTCAGTTAGTGCCGTTTTTCGGCTACGAAACCTTGACTCCTGTAGGACCTGCTGCGATGGCTCGCATGCAAGATGTACCGATTATTCCAATTACCATTCGTTTTAATGAATATACTGAAAAGCACGAAATTACTGTACATCCTCCTGTATATGCAGAAAAAACAGAGGATCGTAAACGTGATATTGCTGTTACATTGACAATGCTCAATGAATGGCTAGAAGATTATATTAGACGCTATCCAGAAGATTGGTTCTGGCTCCATAACCGTTGGAAATGGACACGGCGTTTTTATGGTGATACTATAGAAGTACCACCAGATGTAATGAATCAAAAATAATAGAAGGGAGGTCCTCATGAAACAACAAACAATTAGCAAAGCCATTAGTTATGAAGGGGCTGGCTTGCATAGTGGATTGCCTGTACAAATGCGCATTTTACCAAGTGAGCCGAATACAGGGATTACCTTTGTACGTACAGACTTGCCAGGCACGCCTTCTGTGAAAGCAGATATCCGTAATGTAACGAATACGATGCGTGCTACCACATTAGAAGATGGCGAGGCTAAAGTATTTACGGTAGAACATATTTTAGCAGCTTTCTATGGTATGGCTATCGATAATTGCGTGATTGAATTAAACTCACCAGAACCTCCAATAGCAGATGGTGGGTCAGCCACATTTGTACAGCTTATCAAAGAGGCTGGTATTGTAGAACAAGAGGCAGACCGTCATGTGTACGTTGTGAAACAATCCCATGGTATCTATGAAGAAGATAAATTTATCATCATTCGTCCTTATGATGGATTCCGAGTGACTTTCACAAGTATTAATAGTCATCCCATGCTAGGTACACAACATGCGGATTATGAAATTAATCCCGATGTGTTTGCCACAGAGATTGCGCCAGCTAGAACGATTGGTTTCACAAAAGAAATCGAACAATTGCAGGCGATGGGATTGGCAAAAGGCGGATCTACAGAGAATGTGATTGTTTATGATGATACAACTTGTTTATCAAAACTTAATTTCCCTGACGAATTAGTGCGCCATAAAATTTTAGATATATTAGGCGATTTATTTTTAGTAGGTCATTTAAAAGGCCATATTATTGCTGTAAAATCAAGTCATAATTTAAACTCGCGATTAAGTCGAGAAATTTTAAAAGAAATGCAAGAGGAGGCATAACATGATTCTTACAATTGAAGAAATTATGGAAATTCTACCACACCGTTATCCATTTTTATTGGTAGATCGTATTATTGAAATGGAACCAATGAAACGTGCGGTAGGTCTTAAAAACTGTACATTCAATGAACCACATTTCATGGGTCACTTTCCAGGTAATCCTGTGATGCCAGGC
>CAUVRW010000188.1:0-2945 GCA_963554425.1 uncultured Veillonella sp. | reverse complement strand
TTAATAAGCCATCCTTTGGGACTTCCTTTTTTCAGCATCTTACATATCCACGTTACTAATTGCTTCATAAGTCGCGTTTGTAATAAATACATCCCCATAAATGTTGAAATCACAACGAAAATTGATATACCTAACAATTGTGTATTAGTTATATAGGGTACTTCAATTGGTTCTGTTACTAATATGATTGGTAACATGACAATTAAAAATAAAATAGAAAATACAGTTCGTACTAATACGATAGGAGCTGCGGTACCGATAGGTACATGATAGGACCGTAAAATTAAAGCCTGTGCCACTGCACCACCACTAGCACCGGGAGTTAACATAGCCATAAAATAATTACCAAATATAACTCGTAGAATGGCAATTAAGGATAAACTATATCCTCCCATACGTACCAATCGTTGTAGGCGCAATCCATCAAAGTACATACCTAACGCAAGCGCTACTATCGCCAACAATAAAGATGTAATGTTGAATGTACCTAGCGTAGCCAATGAATCTAAATCGATTGTAAAATAAATTGTTATACCTGACACAATAAGTAGTAACAATCCAATTAAGATTCCTCGCTTCACCATGGTGCTCATGAACGGTCTCCTTCAGTCCATTGTCCATAATGAATTAGACTAATATCATGAGTACCAACATATTCTTTCACTCTAGTCGAAGTCATAGCAAATCGTTCTTCATCCCAATGATATCCCCAATCATATAAGGATCGAAGTGTCTTATTATCTTTGCCAGGATGTGTCATAATTTCATGGACTCCTTGTTTCTTAGCAACCTTTTTTAAAATTGCTAATAAGGCATCTTCCTTCAACTGTCCACCATTCATCATGCCCCAAAAATATAGGGGCGATGAAAATCCTAAATCGCGAGATGTAGCATAGGCCTGTTGCGTAATAACCGTAAGTCCTACTTTACCAATCCAACGCCCTAATGAGGACACACCATTCAATAAAAATGGAGTTTCATCAGGCATACGAATCTTAGTTAAACCATAGCGCTTCATTTGTTCTGCCACGATAGGCAATACTTGTGGTAGCACATGCATATGTTGATGTCCATCCACATGAGTAATCGGTAATCCCGCAGACATTACTTTTTGAAATTGTGCTTCAATTTCTTTTCGTAATTCATTTCCCTTTATTTGCCCTGTAAACAGCCGTTTTATAAATTCTGTATGTGTCATAGGAAATTTGCCATCTATGAGCAGACTTGGAACTTCATTAGAATCACAAACTGGTAAAAGACCACCAACCAAACATATATGTATACCTACACCCAATGTAGGTGTTGTCTTAGCTAACGAGACGGCATCCTCAAAATACTCTCCAGATGCCAATAAAGACGTACTTGTTACTATTCCTTGTTGATGACTTTCTAAGATTCCTTCATTAATAAGAGGATGCAAACCAAAGTCATCTGCATTCACAATTAGACGTTTCATAGTTACCTTCCTGTACGCACTAAATGGATAATTGTACTATTATTTTACCAAAATTATTGTAGTTTGGATAGACAAAGTTTTCTTTCTTGTACTTTATACATGCACAAAGCTCCTGCTATGGCAACATTTAGAGATTCCATAGGACCATACATAGGAATGGAAATTCGCTGTGTAACAAGTCCTAATATATCTTCTGAGATACCATTGGCCTCATTTCCTAAAGCAAGCATAGTTGCCCCGTCATAAGTAGGTTGTCCATAGTCAACACTATCTTCCAGCACGGTTCCATACAGTTTGATTCCTGATTCTTTGAGTTTTACCACATCATCAGTTGTAACGTTTACATAAATAGGCAATTTACATAACCCACTCATAGTACTGCGCACTGTTTTTTCATTGTATATATCAACAGTATTAGGAGTTAAAAACATTGCCTCTACACCAGCACCTACAGCAGTTCGTATTACAGTTCCTAAATTACCTGGATCTTGTACACCATCAATGAGCACATATAGAGCATTTTCTTTTACTCGAAAATCTTCTAATCGCCGTACTTTTTGACATACTACAGCAATGACACCTTGTCCATGCACGGTTGTTTCAATCCCTTTCCATAGGCTATTTGAAATAGAACATACCTGCACATCATAGGTCTCACATAAAGATAGCAATGGATGTAACTGCTCCTGTTTTATAGATTCTGTATTGACAATTACATACCGTACTGTACCAGTAGGCAGCATATCTATGACTGTACGATATCCTTCGGCCACAAATTCTTGATGTGTAGTGCGATATTTTCGTTTATACAATTGCACAATGTGCTTGATTTTTTTATTATCTCGTGAAGTAATTTCTTCCATAATACCCTTTCTTTATGCATTCCATAATTGATAGAACAAACCTTTTTGAGCTAGCAATTTTTCTAACGCACCTTGTTCTACAATTTTACCATCGGATATGACAATAATTTGTGTAGCATCTCGTAAGGTTGATAAACGATGAGCTATGGCTATCATCGTTTTTTCACCTTTCATATCTGCAATCGATTGTTGCAGTAATTCTTCTGTGTGACTATCTATATTTGAAGTAGCCTCATCGAATACTAATAATGATTTATTCTGTACTAAGGTTCTAGCCAAGGACAATAATTGACGCTGCCCCTGTGAAAGTAGAGATCCTAAGTATCCCACTGGCGTTTGATATCCCTCTTCTAAGCGTTGTATTGAGGTATCTAAATGAGCTCGCTTAGCTGCTTCTTTTACCATTTCTGACGTAATAGCACTATCAAACAAGGAAATATTCTCTTCAATAGAACCTTTAAATAAATGAGAGTCTTGGAATACATAACCCATAGATTGGCGTATAATTCTTGGGTCCAAAGTACTTAACTCATGTCCATTGATGCGAATACAACCTTTAGTAGGCTGTTCAAAACCAAGTAGTAACTGCATCATCGTGGACTTACCGCCACCAGATGGGCCTACTA
>CAUVRW010000187.1:0-2989 GCA_963554425.1 uncultured Veillonella sp. | reverse complement strand
CATAACTATATGAAGCGGTTTGAACATCAAAATTAGTTATAGTATAATAAAGCGTAGATATATCGAAATGGGTCTTAAAAGGAGGACATACCATGGATTTAATTCAAAGTTTAAAAGAGCAAGCGAAAGGCTTGGGTAAAAAAATTGTATTGCCAGAATTCGAAGATAGCCGTGTGATCGAAGCAGCGGCTGCGATTTTGAAAGAAGGTTTCTGCGTACCTGTATTGGTGGGTGCAGAAGATAAAATTCAAGCGGCAGCTACAGCAGCTGGCGTATCTTTGGAAGGTGCTGAAATCATCAACCCAGCTACATTCGGCGAATTAAACAAAATGGTAGATACATTTGTAGAATTGCGCGCGAAAAAAGGCATGACACCTGAAAAAGCACACGCTACTATGACTGGCGATGCGTTATTCTTCGGTGCTATGTTAGTTCGTTTAGGCTTGGCTGACGGCATGGTAGCAGGTTCTGCAAGCCCTACTGCAAACGTACTTCGTGCAGCTATCCAAGTAGTAGGTACACAAGCTGGTTTGAAAACTGTATCTAGCTCTATGCTTGTGATCACTGATAAAAAAGAGTATGGCGATGATGGCCTATTAATCTTCTCCGATTGCGGCGTTATTCCTAACCCAACATCTGAACAATTGGCTGATATCGCTGAGTCCAGCGTTGGTAAAGCTCGTTCCGTAGCAGGCATGAAAGAACCTCGCGTATCCTTCTTGTCTTTCTCCACAAAAGGATCTGCTTCTTCTCCAGAAGTTGATAAAGTGGTAGCAGCTGTAGAAGACTTGAAAGGCCGTAACGTAGACTTCGCATTCGATGGTGAATTGCAATTAGATGCGTCCATCGTTCCATCCGTAGCAGAACGTAAAGCTCCAGGATCTCAAGTAGCTGGTAAAGCTAACATCTTGATTTTCCCTGACTTACAAGCTGCGAACATTGGTTATAAATTAGTACAACGCTTTGCTGGCGCTACTGCTATCGGACCAATCATCCAAGGTTTGGCAAAACCAATCCATGACCTTAGCCGTGGTTGCTCCGTAAGCGATATCGTTGACCTTTGTGCAATTGCTGCTGTGGAAGCCAACTAAGTCGTCTCTGGTTGCTCTATGCAATCTTGTGGCGAACATTGATTAACTGAATAGAGAGGCGTGGCACATTCCTTCGCAAACGGTATTTCATAATGTTTGCTCAGGAATATGCCACGCCTTTTTTGCATTTGTTTAATTTAGGCGGCAAAGGACGCCACAAGATGTGCTACGTACAACTGCGTTCCTCAGAGAAAAGAGCACGCCATGGGCTTCTTGTGTTTGTGCGATGTTTTCAGTAAAGGAACGCCACAAGGCTACTACACCTAACGGCGCTGCTCAGGGTATAGGTAGGCGATGGGTAGTGATACAACTCAATCTGGGGATAGATTGCCTTTTTATATATGTGGAAGAGAAAATATGTTATAATAAAAGTAATCAATAAAATTATCAATTAGGAGTTAATATGAAAGTTACCTATTTAGAGCATAGTGGTTTTGTCATCGAAGATGGCAAGCGGGCCTATGTATTTGATTACTGGAAAGATCCAGTCGGCGTGGTGGATGCATTAGTGGAACAAGGATATGAGTTACACTTCTTTGTATCCCATATCCATCATGATCATTATATGAAATCAATTTTCAAATATTTACCATATATATATAGTGTTTGGTATCATGAAGATGTGCCAGCGTTACGAGATGTTCGTAAGCAAATACAGGACATAGCAACTGTTAAGGAAGATGCTGAGACAGCTAGTTTAGTATTAAAAAGAATCAACAGCGGTTGCACTACTGATATTCAGACTCTGTCGGAGGAAAATTTAACAGACGAGTTGGTGCAACAAGTATTTTCTCTGCACTCTATGGCAGTAGGCGACACTTTAGAGGCAGACGGCTTAACTGTCACCATGTTTGGCTCTACAGATGCGGGTGGATCGTTCTTGGTGGATACAGGCACACATCGTATCTTTCACGCAGGAGATTTGAACTGGTGGCATTGGTCAGGAGATACGCTGGAAAACATTGCAGAGGCAAAGGCACTTAAAGAGAAGGAGTTTGCTCCTCTAGCCGGTGTGTCCGTAGATATTATGATGTTTCCAGTGGATGCTCGGTTGGAAGTGGCTCGTGAGTGGGGCGCTATAGATATACTAAGAATAATGAATACCAAACTGTTCATCCCTATGCATGCGAATGGCCCTGCATGGGTTCCATCAGAAACGTTTAGAGAGTCCTATCCTACGCAACGGTGTTGGATTCCTACACAGCCAGGGGATGCGGTGGTAGAGGATGTGAAGTAAATGACACCATGGTTACAACGATATGGAGCGACTTCCCTGTTAGTCTTGATGGCAGTCATATTCTTGGTGACCTATCCCTTTCATAGAGATCCCTTTTGGGGGCTCATCACGCATATTTCAGGGGCTGCCATGATTGGTGGATTAGCCGACTGGTATGCGGTGACGGCGCTGTTTACGAAGCCCTTGGGGATTCCTTTCAAAACAGCACTTATCCCTAGGAATAAGGAACGGTTTGTGGAAATGGCACGGCACATGATGGTGGATGAACTCCTTCGGGTGTCCCACATGTACGAGGTGCTGAAACAGGAACGTGTGCCGCAGCGGATTGTGTCGTTTATGAATAGTGCCACTGGTCGAGGGTATGTGCATGTGTGTGTTGAGGAATTGAAAGACCATGTATTGCCTCATGTGAAAGAAAATTTATTACAAGAGCAATTGCTAGGGCACATTAAGAATGGTGTGGAGTCTTGGCGAGTGACGCCTTTCGTGGTTAGCTTGTGCCGTCAGCTCTTAGAACCAGAACGAGCAGCGGTGCTATGGATGCACATCAACCGTATGCTCCAGCGATTGCTTGCTGCAGAGGGGATTCGCCCCTATGTATTAGGGATGGTGTCATCTGTGATGAACCGCTATGCAGACCATTCTTTCTTACGAGAATTGG
>CAUVRW010000186.1:0-3006 GCA_963554425.1 uncultured Veillonella sp. | reverse complement strand
TTAGTAAGCACTACGGCTTTTCTTACGGTGAGCCTTTATTTGGTACTATAAAATCTTTTAGAAATTGGTTGCGAAGTATGTGGTATGGTTAGTTTTAGCGTAAGTATACTTTATTTAAATATAAAAAAGGGGAAGGTTGATATTGTTCAACTTTCCTCTATTTTATTTAGAGCTTATTTTGTTGTGCTCCTTTTATGGAAATTCAGGAGAAGCTTTGTTATAAGGTCTTTTGTATTGGTAGTCTTTGCAATACTTGGATGACCTTTTGTAATTCTGCTTCTGTGTGCGAAGCAGTGACGGTTAAGCGCAATCGTCCCGTGTTGATAGGCACGGTAGGTGGACGAATGGCACTCAGGATAATGCCTTCTTGTTCACATAGGCGACTGGCTTCTAATGTGTCTTCGTTGGGTCCAATGATAATGGGGAAAATCGGTGTTTCATCGCTACTAGGGATGCCTAAAGATTGCAATGCTTTGTGCATATATTCTGTATTGCTTCGCAGGTTTTGATAGACCCTTGGTTCCTGTGCCAATACTTCTAGGGCACCAAGGCTAGCACCAATGTCAGCTGGAGATAAGGCAGTGGCAAAAATGAAGGGCCGACTATGATTGATAATGTAGTCGATGATGGTTTGGCTACCGCAGACGTATCCACCGATGGACCCTAAGGCTTTACTCATAGTGCCAGTGGTGATGATACGTGGGCTGTCACAGTGAAAGTGATGTGCTGTGCCACGACCCTCACCAATGACACCAGTAGCATGCGCATCGTCTACAATAAGTAGGGCATCGTAGCGTTCTGCAAGTTCCAATAGTTCAGGCAAGGGGGCTATATCCCCATCCATGCTGAACACCCCGTCGGTAATGATGAAACGCATACCATAGTGCTTAGATTCAGCTAGTAATGCTTCAAGGGCTTGTACATATTTGTGGGGGTAGACTTGTACTTTTGCGCCACTGAGGCGACATCCATCGATGAGGCTTGCATGGTTAAGTTCATCGCTGAAAATGATATCCCCTTTATTAGCAAGAGCAGATATAGTTCCGAGATTTGCCATAAATCCAGCTGTGAAAGTGAGTGCTTTTTCATATTCTTTCCACTGGGCAAGACGGGTTTCTAGTTCTTGAAATAAAGGAAAAGAACCAGACGTAAGACGAGCGCCACCAGAGCCAGTACCATATTGTTGAATAGCCTGTATGGAACGATCCTTAACGTGCGGATGGTGGGTTAAGCCTAAGTAATTATTCGATGCCATCATCAGATAGGTGGAATCTTCATACATAACATGAGTCGCATCGATAGGTGTATACGTACGAGGAGAACGAAATTGTGATTCCTCTTGGCGTAGAGTTAAGGCTTTGGCATATCGATTAAACATGGTGAATCCCTTTCGTTGTGACCCAAGTAGGGGTGGATGTAAAATATTGTAGTAATGTTTCTATAGGTGCCTCTTCAGTGATGAAGAAGGCACGACCACCAATGGGACTACCATAGACTTTCATAGGGCTCAATCGATGGTAGGTAGTGCCGTAAGACACATAGCCCGTTGTATAATCTGGATCGTCAGACCAACACAGTTCGCCTAGCACAAAGGGGGATGCTAAGACCTTGCTAGCCAAGATGAGAGCCTCCCTAGAATGAACAGAGGAACATCCGAAGTGCTGTAAATGTCGGTGTATATCAGCATCGCTTTCTGCATCCATACGGGACACGCGCACCGTTTGAGGGTATACCTCACCAGTGATTGCGTTAACGAGCCACGCGCCGCTTACAGACTCTGTGTTTTGACTAAGTTTAGTAAAAGCACTTTGTATGGCCTGTTCATGGATGTGTGCTTGTTGTAATAGTTGTGTTGCTACCCGATGAGATTCCTCAATCGTTGATGATTCTGTAGTAGCTACCGTGAGAGCAGGAACTTTCACAATGGATTCATCAGGAATCTCATCGATTTGTAAATTGATAAAATCTGGACGACCCTTGCTGTGTTGCAAAGCTCGCTGTAAAAATTCTTCTGAAATGCGTGATAAGGACTCTAAGGAGACGAGACGTTCAGCCCCAGAAATATGAGAACCTCCTTGTTCATGAGGCCCGCCCTTAGCAGCGCGCATGCGAATACTGTAGACCATGAGTGACTAACCTTGTTTTACTTTCAAAGTGGTAGCCAAACGAGGTAGTCGGTGTAAGATGCTGTAGAAGATAGGGCTTACAATGACTGTGAAAATCATGCCAGGCACTGCCATCACAAGCATAGGGATGACCATTTTGCCAAAGGACAAACCAATGGTGATACGGGCGATAGCAGATGCAATAGGGCCAGAGATAAGAATGGACCACATGCGATTTTTACCAATCCATAAGATAAGACCTACGATGAGGCGAAACTGCATGGCAATGGCAACATTTAACAAATTTTGCGTACCTAGTACAAGACCAATCAAACTAGAAAGACAACCGCAGATGATGTACTTACGGAATCCGAAGGCAGCACAAATGGCTACCGCCAAAGGAGCAGATAATTGGAACTCCACTCCAGGAATTAAGTTGGGAATTTTGATACCTCCTAAGATTGTCATCATCGCTGTTAAGATACCGATCTCTGCAATTGTGTGAATACTTACGTGTTTCATGTGACCTCCTATTGTAAACTTTCAATAACCTTACTTCGTTTACATTATAAAACGCAATTGCATTTAGTGCAATATTCAATTGCAAATTTTTATGACTTATCACGGGGGACCTTAGTTGCTTAGGTTGGAATTTCTATAGTATAATGAAGATAATTATTTTGATCGGCTTATGAACCTTATGGGTTCCCAAATGTTTCACAGTAGAAGTATGTATAGAGGGTATATGCTTTGCTGTGTAGAAGAATGTGACATAGATAGTGAGAAAGGTTTCTCACAGTGTTTTACTGTATGAATACGAACAGAAATAGATACTTATTTGTGCTTACATGCCGATACATGCTCAACCATCAGCGAATGGAATTAGATAGTCTTGGACTAT
>CAUVRW010000185.1:0-3051 GCA_963554425.1 uncultured Veillonella sp. | reverse complement strand
CCTGCCCAGAAATATTGACTTGGGGCTTTCACCAAAATATCTGCATCAATGAATGTATGCACGGCAGGACGTTTTAGGAAAGCGACACTGTCAAAGGTATGGTCCAAGGTATAAATGGCAATAGCCTCAGATGTGGCTGCACAGGTAGCCGCAATGGTAGGCACTGTGATGACAGGAATATCCCCTAATTCAATACTCGTTAATTTCGTCGTATCTAGGGCTTTACCACCGCCCACACCGATGAGAAAGTCAGCAGCTTGCAAGGATTCTTTTTTTGCCAACTCATTTGTTACAGCATAGGCACATTCACCGCCAAAATGCACCACTTCTAGCACTTCAACCCCTGCTTGTTCTAAAGCCGGTTGCAACAAAGGTAATGCTACAGATAACGATGTATCTCCACCGATAATGACAGTTTTCTTACCTAACTGTTTTGTATAATCTCCGATAGTATCAAAAATTTCATGTCCCCCAAAGCTATAGCTTGGTAATGTATGTACAGGTCTCATCCAATCATCCTTTCTGCGAGTCCACTTAGGGCGTACCATTGTATGTTAAAACGTAATACAAAGTATTATAGGACGATTGTATGGAAAATGCAATCACTATAGGATATACATATACATAGGGGCTTTGTTATATATACTTTCTATGAAAGTCTTAACACACTCGATTGACAGGTTCCCCTTGTAAAAAGGCCACAATATTATCCATCACGATGTGAGCTCGCGTCACAAAAGCTTCTTGGCTCGCAAAGGCAATGTGTGGTGTTAACACGGTACGAGGTGCATCACATAATGGATAATCTGTTGGGATTGGTGGTTCCATCTCAAACACATCGATGCCAGCTCCTCGCAATTTTCCTGCATGTAAGGCTTTCGCCAATGCTTCATTATCCACTACAGGACCACGTGCTGTATTGATCAATACCGCTGTATCTTTCATGCTATCAATACGCTTTGCATCGATTAAATAACGTGTAGCATCATTCAATGGTACATGTAAGGATAAAACATCCGATTCTCGTACTACTGTATCTAAGTCAGCAAAGGCAAAGCCTTCTGCTAGTAATTCTGGTTTTTCCGAACGATTGTAAGCAAGCACGTGGCAACCAAAGGCCTTGGCAATACGAGCTACAGCCACACCGATAGCCCCCATACCTACGACACCAAAGGTTTTACCATGCAGTTCAAATCCAGGCAGCCCATCTTTAGTGCCACCTGTCCGTGTACGTCCATCGCAAGGCAACACATTGCGCATGACAGAAATAGCAAGACCAAACACTAACTCTGCTACGGCTTGCGTAGAATATCCAGCTGCATTACTCACAACGATACCTTTCTCACGGCATGCATCCAAATCCACATGGTCCACCCCTGTGAAAGCCACAGATATAAACTCTAAGTTTGGACATTGCCGAATAATCTCACCAGACAAAGGTTGATTCGCCATGATAATGATGGAAGCTTCACGAACACGGTCCAACAGCTTTACTTGGTCCGTTTCCTTCGTACCATGCACAACCAGTTCATAGCCTTGCTCCTTGAATGGCTCTGCTAAGGACTGTAATAATTCTTCTGATACGCCTAATGGTTCCATGACACAAATTTGTTTCATAACCTTACCTCACTATATTCTATAACATGCAACTACTAGGGAAGGTTCCCTATGATTTAGACTCATTAATTTGTCAAACTACGGACTGGCGCCGGAATACGACCACCACGGCGAATGAACTCTTCCGAACTAAATGGATGCACTTTTATAATCGGTGCATATCCCAAGAGTCCACCAAACTCTACAATATCTCCTACCGTCTTATTTGGTACTGGAATGAGTCGTACCGCGGTAGTTTTATTATTAATCATACCGATAGCTGCCTCGTCTGCAATGATAGCTGAGATAGTGGCTGCCGACGTATCCCCAGGGACAGCAATCATATCTAGTCCCACAGAGCAAACACAAGTCATAGCTTCTAATTTATCTAAGGACAAACTGCCTAATGTAACCGCATCAATCATGCCCTTATCTTCACTGACAGGAATGAAAGCACCACTTAATCCACCTACGTGAGAAGATGCCATAAGGCCACCTTTTTTCACAGCATCGTTCAACAAGGCCAAAGCTGCCGTAGTACCATGGGTACCGCACGCTTCTAACCCCATTTCTTCTAGCACATGTGCTACAGAGTCCCCTACGGCAGGTGTGGGTGCTAAAGAAATATCGATAATACCAAATTGTTTATTCAATCTACGTGATGCCTCTTGTGCTACTAATTGTCCCACACGAGTAATTTTGAAAGCTGTCCGTTTAATCGTTTCCGCTACTACATCAAATGGTTCACCTTTTACAGATTCCAAAGCATGTTTTACTACTCCGGGACCACTGACGCCAACACTAATGGTTGTCTGACCTTCTGTGACCCCATGGAAAGCCCCTGCCATGAACGGATTATCTTCTACTGGATTGCAGAAAATCACTAGCTTCGCACAACCCAAAGCATCTCTATCTGCGGTGAGACGGGCTGTTTCTTTCACAATGTGTCCCATGTCAGCCACTGCATCCATATTGATGCCTGCCTTTGTAGAACCGATGCCTACAGAGCTACATACAATATCTGTCGTCGCTAACGCTTCAGGAATGGAAGCTATGAGCTTGCGATCTCCCTCTGTATACCCTTTCGACACCAAAGCAGAGAAACCACCGATGAAATTTACACCTACTGCTTTTGCTGCTTGATCTAAGGCACGAGCGATGGACACATAGTTGGGTAAGTTGGAGGCACCACCAATTAAAGAAATTGGTGTCACAGAAATACGTTTATTAATGATAGGTACTCCTAGTTCACGCTCTAAATCTTCCCCTGTTTTCACTAAATATTCTGCTTCCTTCGTAATATGGTCATAAATACGAGTGCACATACGCTCCCCATCTTCCGAGATACATCCTAATAGGCTAATCCCCATCGTGATGGTCCGCACATCTAACTTATTATCTTGAATCATCCGATTCGTTTCTAAAATATTTTCAATACTTAACATAGGTACCCTC
>CAUVRW010000184.1:0-3074 GCA_963554425.1 uncultured Veillonella sp. | reverse complement strand
AAGCAAATGCCAAGGAACGGCACTTTATGCTCACGAGCATATTGGATAGTAGAAATTTTACCTTCTACGCCACGGCAACCGAAACCACCTGGTACCAAGATGCCATCCACATCTTTGTACACTTCTGCTAGGTCAGTACCTTCTGCTTCTACCGCTTCAGAGTCAACCCATTTAATGTTCACTTTTGTATCTTCTACGATACCTGCATGACCCAATGCTTCTGCTACAGAAATGTATGCGTCATGTAATGCTACGTATTTACCCACAAGAGCAATCGTAATCTCTTTCTTAGGGTTCAAGATTTTATGAACCATTTCTTTCCATTCTGTCATATCTGCAGGACGATCTTCTAGGTTCAATTTGCGCACTACAATGCTATCTAATCCTTCATCTTGCATCATCAATGGTACTTCATAAATGGTGCTACAAGTACGGTTTTCTACAATAGCATCTGGGTCTACGTCACAGAATAATGCCAATTTATCTTTCATGTCACGAGAAATTTCTTTTTCTGTACGGCATACGATAATATCTGGTTGAATACCGATGCCACGAAGTTCTTTCACACTATGTTGTGTTGGTTTTGTTTTCAACTCACCTGCTGCGCTGATATATGGCACCAATGTTACGTGAATGTATAACACATCATCACGGTTGACTTCTTTTTTCACTTGGCGGATGGCTTCTAGGAATGGTAAGCTTTCAATATCACCTACAGTACCGCCGATTTCTGTGATCACCACATCTGCATTATCTTCTTTACCAACGCGGAATACAGCATTTTTAATTTCATTCGTAATATGAGGGATAACTTGCACAGTAGAGCCAAGATATTCACCTTTACGCTCTTTATTGATCACAGACCAATACACTTTACCAGCCGTGATATTAGATGTTTTACCTAAGTTAATGTCGATGAAACGTTCATAGTGGCCTAAATCTAGGTCAGTTTCTGCACCGTCGTCAGTGACGAACACTTCACCATGTTGATAGGGACTCATTGTACCTGGGTCAATATTGATATATGGATCAAATTTTTGAATTGTCACCTTATATCCACGGTTTTTCAACAAACGTCCCAAGGATGCTGCAGTAATGCCTTTACCTAATGATGATACGACGCCACCTGTTACGAAAATATACTTTGTTGACATGATGCCTCCCTAATAATTATATGCTTCTGATTACATTTTTTCAGGAGCGGAAATACCTAAGATACCAAGACCATGTTGTAATACATGCGCCGTTGCTGTAATCAAACCTAATCGAGCTTGTTGCAATTCTGGGTCAACGCCCATGATACGGCCTTGTTTATAGAAGGAATGGAATAAACTTGCTAGATCGTACAAGTATTTAGCTATACGATGTGGGGCTTTATTATTAGCAGATAACTGAATTTCTTCTGGGTAGGCTGCTAATTTTTTAATCAATTCCACTTCTTGTTCACTTTGCAATGCTGTGAAAGATGTATTCGCCCAGTCCCCATAAGCAATACCCGCTTCTTTGACTTGTCCAAAAATACTGTGAATACGAGCGTGCGCATATTGTATGTAGTACACTGGATTGTCGTTAGACTTAGATGATGCCAAATTGATATCGAAATCTAATTGACTATCTAAGGAACGCATCAAGAAGAAGTATCTTGCTGCATCCACCCCTACGTCTTCAATCAATTCGTCCAATGTTATGGTTTCACCAGTACGTTTGGACATTTTTACAAGTTCTCCATCACGGTATAAGAATACCATTTGTAATAATAGAACTTCTAGTTTATCTGGATTGAATCCAAGCGCTTCCATGGCTGCTTTCACACGGGCAATATACCCATGATGGTCAGCACCCCAAATGTTAATTAATTGTTTGTACCCACGTTCGTATTTATCTTTGTGGTATGCAATATCTGCTGCTAAATACGTTGGCTCTCCATTGTCACGGATAACCACGCGATCTTTATCATCACCATATTGCATAGATGCCAACCAATAAGCTCCATCTTTTTCGTACATAGCGCCAGATTCTAAAAGCTGATTCACCAATGTACGAATTTCACCGCTTTTATGCAAACTACGTTCACTGAACCAACGGTCAAAGCCAACACGGAAATTACGCAATGTTTTGCGTAATCCATTTAATTTTTCTGTTAAAGCAAATTCTTTAAAGAATGGAACACGCTCTTCTTCTGGAAGCACTGCGAAGAAATCACCTCTCCAGTTAATCAATTCTTGCGCTGTATCGATGACATCTTGACCACGATAGCCAGACTCAGGGAACTCATGTTTCATATCTAACAATTCTAAATAGCGAGCATTCACTGAGGCCGCTAAGTTATCGATTTGTTTGCCTGCATCATTAATGTAATACTCAGCAAATACATTATAACCTGCTGCACGCATTAAATTTACCAAAGCACTTCCATAGGCAGCACCACGACCATGTCCTACATGTAACAAACCTGTTGGGTTGGCACTGACATACTCGATTTGCACTGTATCTTCTTCACGAAGTGGAGCATTACCGTATGTTTCACCTACAGTTAAGATATTTTTTAAAGTATCGTAAATCACATCTGATGCTAAGAAGAAATTGATAAATCCAGCACCTGCTACTTCAGCACGCGTTAACCAATCATAATTCATATGAGAAATGATCGTTTCTGCGATTGCTCTTGGATTCGATTTAGCTACCCGTGCAGATTGCATAGCAATATTCGTAGAAAAATCACCGAACTCTTTCTGCGGTGGTACTTCTAATTGTGCCTCTGGATAGGTACCTTCTGGTAGTTCTCCTTGTTCCAGAGCTATCTGCAAAGCATCCTTAATGGCTGCTTTCAAAACTTCTTTCATGTCCATAATGTACATCCTCCCGAATCTCTACATATAGTTGGTTGTAAAATTGCCATTCACCACCAACAGAGATATCATATCCTAAACAAATATGGCCCTTGCCATCTTTCAAATCTATGTCTAATTCATGGGTTAGCATAGCTAGTTCTACCGCCCCATATGGGGTTTCCAAGCTTGCAATGTTCGTCTTCCCCAGTTGATACTCATGGCGCATAGAAAATTCACCAGTTC
>CAUVRW010000183.1:0-3079 GCA_963554425.1 uncultured Veillonella sp. | reverse complement strand
CTATGAAATCAGGTCGTTTTATTACAGATAGTCAAATTGAACGCCGTGAACGGGTAGCGGTTATAGGTGCCACAGTGGCAAAAAATTTATTTGGTAATGAAGATCCTATTGGCAAGGACATTCGGATTCATAAAAATTCCTTTAAAATTGTAGGCGTTCTTGATGAAAAAGGTTCTGGTGCTATGGGCAATGATCAAGATGATGTCATTGTAGTACCTTATACGACCATGATGGAACGAGTGATGGGTGTTGATTATTTGCGTATGATCTACATTCAAGCGAAAGAAGGTCAGGATTTAGAGCGTGTCCAAGCAGATATAGAAAATATTTTGCGCGTCCGTCATGGTATCAAAAATCCAGACCTCGATGATTTTAATGTGAATAATATGGCTTCTATTATGAAAGCTGTAGAAGAAAATACAGCCACAATGACTTTATTCCTAGGAGCTGTGGCAGCGATTTCCTTACTAGTTGGTGGTATTGGTATTATGAATATCATGCTCGTATCTGTAACGGAACGGACTCGAGAAATTGGTGTTCGTAAAGCTTTAGGTGCTACGTATCGAACGATTATTACACAGTTTTTAATTGAAGCTGTCGTTATTTCTCTCGTAGGCGGTGCTATCGGTATTGTAGTAGGAATTGGTGCTTCACAGCTGATTGCTACTATTGCTAAGCTAAAAACTGTAGTGACCACAGGTCCTATTTTATTATCCTTTGGATTCTCTTTGTCTATAGGTCTTGTATTTGGTTTGTATCCAGCTAGAAAAGCGGCTAAGTTAAATCCTATTGATGCTTTACATTATGAATAGCTGATTAAATACCAATATGCATGGGAAGCAGGCCTATTGTATATTGGTATTTTTCTTTTTCCCAGGAGAGTATGGTATAATATATAAATTGAAAGGATGTGTGTCTATGAAAATTAGTCAAGAGGAAATTAAGAATATTGCCTTATTATCCCGATTAGAAATTAAAGATTTAGAGGCTGCTGAAAAAGCCTTAAGTAATATCCTTACTTATGTTGAGGAATTAGAAGAATTAGATTTAACAGATGTAGAGCCAATGGCTCATGCGGTGCCATTACAAAATGTGTATCGTCCAGATGAGATGAAACCATCATTGCCACGTGAAGCGGCATTACAAAATGCACCTGAAGAAGAGAATGGGTATTTCAGAGTACCTCGTGTTGTACAAAACTAGGAGAAGATACATGACTCTTTTTGAATTACATCAAAAATTAGTAAATAAAGAAATTTCTGCCGTCGAGCTTACGAAAGCTGTATTGGCACATAAAGACAATGTAGAGCCTACAGTACATGCGTACTTATCAGACTCTCACGAAGCGGCATTAGCACAAGCTGAGGCTGTGGATGCCAAAATTGCAAAAGGAGAAACTATTTCTCCATTAGCAGGGATTCCTGGAGCGATTAAAGATAATATCTGCACGAAAGGTGTGGCCACTACTTGTGGATCCCACATGTTAGAAAACTTTGTACCTCCGTACAATGCTACTGTTATCGAAAAATTAGAATCTCAAGATGCTGTTATTTTGGGTAAATTAAACATGGATGAGTTTGCTATGGGTAGCTCCACAGAGAACTCTGCTTTAGGCAAAACCACAAATCCATGGAATCCAGACTACGTACCAGGCGGTTCTTCCGGTGGTAGTGCAGCGGCTGTTGCCAGCGGTAGCGCTATTTGGGCATTGGGTTCCGATACAGGTGGATCCATTCGTCAACCAGCATCCTATTGTGGCGTGGTTGGTTTGAAACCAACTTACGGTAATGTATCTCGCTATGGCTTGATTGCCTATGCATCTTCTTTGGACCAAATTGGCCCTGTTACAAGAGATGTACGTGATGCAGCTATTGTGTTAAATGCGATTACTGGTCATGATTTCCACGATTCTACATCCATCCCAGGGGATCGTGTAGATTATACAAAAGCTCTTGTGAAAGATGTAAAAGGATTACGTATTGGTGTTCCTAAAGAATATTTTGGTGAAGGTTTACATCCAGAAGTGCGTGTAGTTTTGGAAAAAGCTATTGAAACCTATCGCAATATGGGTGCCACTATTGTGGATATTTCCTTGCCAACTACAAAATATGCCTTGTCTGCATACTATATCATTGCCCTAGCAGAAGCTAGTTCTAACTTAGCTCGTTATGATGGAGTTAGCTATGGTCTTCGAGTGCCAGCTGACAATTTAGTAGAAATGTCTACAAAAACTCGTACCCAAGGCTTTGGCGAAGAAGTACAACGTCGGATCTTGTTAGGTACCTATGTATTGAGCTCTGGCTATTATGATGCGTACTATTTAAAAGCCTTAAAAGCTCGTCGTTTGATTAAAAATGAGTTTGATGCAGCGTTCCAAGAATGCAATGTATTATTAACACCAACTGCTCCGAATACAGCTTTTAAATTTGGTGAAAAAATTAATGATCCATTGACAATGTATTTAGAAGACGTATGTACAGTGCCAGTTAACTTGGCTGGTATCCCAGGTATCAGTATTCCAGCTGGATTTGGCTCTAATGGTATGCCTATCGGTATGCAATTATTGGCGCCAGCTATGGGTGAAAGTACATTGTTACAAGCTGCGTATAGCTTTGAACAAGAATGTCCTGAATTTACAAAATTGCCAACTATGGGAGAATTGAAACTATGAAATATGAAACAGTCGTAGGCCTTGAAGTTCATACTGAACTGAAAACAAATTCAAAAATTTTCTGCTCCTGTACAACGGCCTTCGGGGGCGACCATAATACACATGTATGTCCAACTTGCTTAGGTTTACCAGGAACAATGCCTGTATTTAACCAAAAAGTGTTGGAATATGCTATCAAAGTCGGTTTAGCATTAAACTGTGAAATCGTACTATTCAATAAATTTGACCGCAAAAACTATTATTACCCAGATTTGCCTAAAAACTGGCAAACTTCTCAATTTGACTTGCCTATTTGCGTAAACGGTCATCTTGATGTAGAGGTGAATGGTGAAACTCGTCGCATTCGTATCAACCGTATCCATATGGAAGAAGATGCTGGTAAATTAGTGCATAGTGGTGCTACTATTT
>CAUVRW010000182.1:0-3084 GCA_963554425.1 uncultured Veillonella sp. | reverse complement strand
TACGTGATGCAGAGATTTTGCTCTTGGATGAGCCACTAGAAGGATTAGATCAAGTCACACGGCACTTGGTGCAAGATCAGCTACATACCTTGTTCCAAGGAAAAACTGTGTTATATATTACACACCATATCGAACAACTTCATGAAATGGATCGTATCCTGTTCTTAGAGCAGGGCCACATTGTAGAAAGTGGAACCTATGAAAGTTTATTAGCTTTACAAGGTAGATTCTACGAATACCATCGATTGAGTATGGAACGAATTTAAGAGATAGACTGAAATTGTATGTGCTAGTGGTATAGATACTATATTGGTGTAGCTCATGCCAATATGTATATATCAGTAGGAGTAAGATGTAAGTCCTTGTAGGACCAACGAAGAGCCCTACCTATAGTGAATATACTATAGATAGGGCTTTTCTTTCATTTGTAGGGGGACTATGATATAATTGTGGTAAATTATGAAAGTGTATCACTTAGATTCGAATAACCTACTAGATAGGAGATATATATGGGACAATTAGTTACGAAGCTATTGAAGTTAGCCAATGCTGTAACTACACAAACACATATAGAAGGCCCACGCTTACCTGAGCCATTAGAAGATGGAAATACATTGTACGATCATCGCATGCTATCCATTGAGGAAGAAGCGGTGAACCGCAAGATGCGATCTGTGGTGCGTAATCATTGGTTTTTTCATTCTATTATCTTTGAATTTGAACCCAATAATAAGGTATTTATGAATGTTATTACGAAATTGGGGAATGTCATCAATGTGGAGTTTGATATTGATGATATTTGGTTTGATGATTATACCTCTACAATTCAGCTCAAAGTAGATGTGGCTAATGTGGATATGGGTGGTTTATTCTTAAATATCATTACCCACATTTTGGGGAATTGGAGTTTGCATGTATTGGGGATGTTCTTTAATCCTTTCAGTATCGGTGATGATACATCATCTATGCGTTTAGAAAAGAAAGGCATTATTCGCTTTGACTTGTCACCGAATAGCCCAGTACGCGAGTTCATTCCTTGGCCGAAACGACCAAAAGAAAGTGTAGGGCCAGTGCTATTAACAGCCATCAAATCAGGACAATCTGTATTGCAAGTGGAGTACTATGCATTCCATCAGAAGTTAGAAACTTATTCAGCTCCTGAAATGCCGGGAAAAACGAACTGGGTTCGGTCCATAGATATGGCAGCAGCGTTGTTAATGCCGATAGGGGTTTGGGTGAGCTTTATTATCTTGAACCACTACTTACCACACGAAGAATTACAGGATTTTTCTTTTTCTACGTATTTCTTTATTTCCTTAAGCATTTTACTATTCAGTTTTGTCGTCATGAATATTCCTCGGTATATTTATATGTATTTTGAAACGAGGAAAAAATGGCAATCTGTCTTTGTAAGCAATAATGTTAAGATCCAGATGCGACGACTACAACGACGCATTGCTATGCAAAAGCAGGCTCTAGAGAATGATAAAAATGTTGTGAAACGACAAGAACATATCGTGGAAATGTTGATGCAAATACGGGATAAACGATTCTTGGCACATCGGTTGAAAGTGGCTGATGAAGATCGGGATCGGAAACAGAAAGTGAAGTTTATTATTGCGTATGTGTTGTGTACATTCCTCGAATGGATGCTTCTTATACACTGAGCACTTATACTTGAAAGGGGGAGGGATATGTGAGACATAAAAACATGCTGCTGCAAATTGTTTTTATGTCTCACATATCCCTCCTTTTCAAATGTAGTAAGTGCTGAGGTGGGCGTCGCAAGAAAAAGCTGCCGCAAATCGTTTTTTACAGACACATATCCCCCTCTTGTTATACAGTCAGTGCTGAGGTAGGCGTCGCATGGAGAAGGGCTAGACAAGAAAATATTGAGTAAACAAAAGGACTGCTTTTTGTACTAGGTACAAGTGGCAGTCCTTTGAGTATTGTTTTTTAAGAAAAAATAGCACTAGCTGTTTAGATAGCTAGTGCTAATAATTTATATATAAGTATTTACCACACTTTACAATGAGCTTTATTTTTTAACGTCTGGGACGTTGGTTGGGTTTGCTTTGAATGGGATTTTCACTGGTGTGGATTTGCTTGGTTCTGGAGCCTCGATGTCGGGGTGTTCCCATTCGAGTTGCATGATGCGGAACTGGTGTTGGTTGGCAAAGCGTTTAAGTTGCCAATTGTCTCGCTCTAGTTCTTTCAGTCGATCTCCGTGAGAGTTGCTGATATTTTCTAGGTTAGTTAAGCGATAGTGAAAGGTATCACTATGTTCCATGGTGTGCTCTGTGTCAATGCGTTCTTTCAGCGCATCGATTTCTAGTTGTTGAGACACCATCCAATAGGTTGTGCTTAGCACGTAGAGGATAATCCAGAATAGGGGCTTCCGTAGGGGAGTGCCTACTTTCAAAAGTAGATTACTCAGCTGTTTCATCATGGGTGTCGCCAGGGATTAAAGGCAAGCGCGCCATCACAAAGTCTAACCATAGGCGGGAAGCATGAGATAGGTAATGTCCTTTTTTCCAAATCACGTGTAAAGTATGCATAATTTCAGGGTTTACTAAAGGACGTACTACCACGCTAGATCCTACTTTTGTATTTTCATCTTCTGTAGGGCATAGACGGCTAGGTAATAGTGCAATTGCTAAGTGAGCAGCTACAGTTTGCAACATTAAATCGCGTTGGCTAGTTTCAAACACAATATGCGGTTGGAAGCCAACAGATTTACAAGATTTTACGATTTCATCATGTAAGTTAAAGTCATCTTTGTGCAATACGAAAGATTGGTCGGCCAATTGATCAAGCGAGATAGAGTCTTCTTCTGCTAATGGATTGTCTTTCGGCAAGATAACACTAAGAGGGTCACTTGTTAAGTAGAAAGAATCGAATTCTTTCGCATTAGGTTTAGTACAAATAATCCCCACGTCGATAAGACCTTCTTGGACAGAGATTTCTATTTTTTTAGAACCATGTTCATATAATTCTAATTCGATTTGAGGGTAGGTTTGTTTGAACTCTCCTAATAATTGTGCAAAGATAGGGGCATCTGTCACTGGCGGTAATCCAATTAAT
>CAUVRW010000181.1:0-3114 GCA_963554425.1 uncultured Veillonella sp. | reverse complement strand
ACGATAGAGGTATCGTTTCATATACTTATAGATGTGATATTATAGCGGTTTATTGGAAATTATAGCATATGTAAATAGCCTATCGTTGCAATGTGTGTGAAACGATATGTGTATCGTTGCAAATAAATGAATAAATGTATTTATTTTTCATAATAAAATAAAAAGAATTAAAACGATATAATGGTATTTTAATATTCATTAAATAGGAATATTAAGGCATTTGTAATGTATTAAAAAATAATTATATAGTCTATTGTTTAATAGTTATGCAACGATATGTCTATCGTTGCATAGGTTAGGGAAACATGATATAGTTAGGTTGAGGTGATTAGAATGAAAGAACATAGAGAATTAGAATTTAAAGAATCTATTACGAATACATTCTTAAAAACAGTATCAGCCTTTGCTAATTATGGAAACGGAAAAATTATATTTGGTATTTCTGATGATGGAAGATATGTGGGAATAGAGAATACTAAGCAAGCTTGTTTAGATATTGAAAATAAAACCATTACCTAAATATACTATTGATATAGATGATAATACTAAACTAATTACATTAATTGTAGAAAAAGGAAAAGATACGCCGTATTTGTATAAAGGAAAAGCCTATATTAGAAATGATAGTTCTACAATTGAGGTAGGTCAAATTGAATTAAAGCGATTGACTATGCAAGGAATGAATACAACATTTGATCGGATTCCCTCCCATGAACAAGAGTTAAGCTTTCACTTATTAGAAAAAGAATGTCAAAAAAAATTAGGTATAGAAGAGTTGACGCGTGATAATCTAATTACATTGGGATTGTTAGATAAAAATATAGGGTATACAAACGCAGGTGCATTGTTAGCTGATACAAATGAATTTTATGGTATAGATATGGCTCGGTTCGGCGCTACTATAGATATTATTTTGAATCGGTACACTTTTGAAAGGCAATCGATTTTAAAAACTTATCAAGAGGCAGTGCGCGTGTACCGTGAAAATTACCAATATGATGAGATTCAAGGTATAGAACGAGTTGTAGTGGAAACCATACCGGAGAAAGCATTTCGTGAAGCCATAGCCAATGCTTTAATCCATAGAACATGGGATGTATCTGCGCATATTCGAGTAGCGATGTATGATGATCGTATTGAAATTACATCACCTGGTGGACTGTTAGACCAACTTTCAAAAGAAGATTATTTATATAAAGAAGTATCGATGTTGCGCAACCCTGTGATAGGAAATGTATTTTTTAGATTGCATTTAATAGAACAGTTTGGAACAGGGGTACAACGTATCATTGCATCCTATACACACTGTAAACGACAACCTGTATTTGATATATCTGAAAACTTTATAAAAATAACATTGCCAGTGGTTATACAAGATACAATGAGTATGAGTCAACCAGCTCGACGTATCTATGAAGCATTACAAGATGGAGAATTATCATCTAGGGAATTAGCCAAACTAACAGGGTATGGAAAGCGCAATATACTAGAGTCTGTGAAAGAATTAATCGAAGGCGGTTATGTTATCAAAACTGGATCAGGTCCAAAAACAAAATATGCAGTAACATATACGATATAATTTGATGAGTAATAGGGAAATTGCTAAATTAAAAATACATAGTTACACACTGTGCGTACATATGGTATACTATAGGATATATCTTTTAGTACTTTCACTAAGAAAAGGGATGGCTAATTCTATGGATACAGTAAGGGTGTAGCCATTGTTACAGTGAAGAGGACTAGTCTATGATATACTATATGTATTATATCGAAATAAGTAAGAACCTATAAATAGAGTATGTAAAGGGAAAAGTGTGTCACCAGAGTGGTGCAAGGAGGTCTTTATGGAGCTGCGACAAGAGATAGAATTTGATAAAGATTATACGATGGAAGAAGCATTTATTGAGGCGAAGCGTTGTTTGAATTGTGCGAAACCATTGTGCCGTACAGGTTGTCCTATTGAAAATGAAATTCCTCGTTTTATTCAAGCCATTGCGCATGGTAATTTTGGATTAGCTAACGATATTATTGCTGAGCGTAGCAGTTTACCAGCTGTGTGTGGTCGAGTGTGTGCTCGTGAAAAACAATGTGAAGGGGCATGTATTTTAAATCGTGCGAATAAACCTATCAATATCGGTAAATTAGAACGCTTTGCAGCTGATTTTGAAAGCGATAATAATCTTCGTAAGGTGAAACCAAATCGTAAAGACCAAGGTAAAATTGCTATTATCGGATCTGGTCCTGCTGGATTAACTGTAGCTGGTGATATGGCAAAATTAGGCTATGATGTCACTGTGTTTGAACGCCAAGATGAACCGGGTGGTATTCTGTTATTTGGGATTCCAGAGTTCCGGTTGGGAAAACGAATTGTGCGCCGTGAAGTAAAACGATTACAAACATTAGGTGTTACTTTTGAATGCAATGTCACAATCGGTCCAGATCGTAACTTAGATGCTCTTTTTGAAGAAGGTTTCGATGCCATCTTTATTGCTACAGGAACTCATGTACCAGCGGAAATTTCTTTGCCTGGCGATGACAAAGCCGGTATGTTACAAGCGATGGCATTATTAACATCGGTACAATTAGTACAAAATGGTAGAGCCGAAGAAGAATTGATCCCTGTATATAAAGGCGATAAAGTTGTCATCATCGGTGCTGGTAATGTGGCGATGGATGCGGCTCGTACTTGTGTTCGTCTTGGTGCTGAAAGTGTCACTGTGACGTACCGCCGCGGAGAAGAACAAATGCCAGCGAACCCAACCGAGTTTGAAGAAGCGAAAGAAGAAGGTATTCGTTTTGAATTCTTGGCTGCTCCAAAAGAAGTAACTGGTTCAGATATCGTGGAAGGTTTGAAATTGACACGACAAGAATTACAAGAGGATGGATCTGTGAAAAGCACTGGCGAAGACTTTACCTTACCAGCAGATAAAATCATTGTGGCCATCGGTCATAAACCGAATGCTCGTCTAGTAGGTCCTGGTAATGGCATCGAAGTGAACGAAGCTGGCTATGTGGTAACAAGAGATATGCCATATGGTATGACAAGCCGTCAAGGAGTATTCGCAGGCGGTGACGTAGTGCATAAACCAGCTACCGTAGTATTGGCTATGC
>CAUVRW010000180.1:0-3128 GCA_963554425.1 uncultured Veillonella sp. | reverse complement strand
GCTTATGGATATGGAGCTTGCGTAGCTACGATTGGAGATGATAACAAAGTAAGTGAAATTCATGTGGCTTATGATGTAGGACGAGTGGTGAACCCTCAATCTTGTGAAGGTCAAGTTGAAGGTGGCACAATCATGGGGATGGGCTATGGTGTAACAGAAGACTTCAAATACAATGAAGGTAAGGTAGTTACAAAATATGGCACATTAGGCTTGTTAAGAGCTACACAACGCCCAGAAATCAAATGTACATTCATAGAAAAAGGTACGCCAGATCAATATGCATATGGTGCGAAAGGTATTGGGGAAATCAGCAGTATCCCAATTGCTCCAGCTATTGCCAATGCATATAATCGTTTGGACGGTATGGAACGTCGTTCTTTACCACTTGAGAAAACTGGATATCGAAAATAATCAGTAAGGGAGAGAGTGTGCTAGGTCTATGAAGTTCGATGTTGTAGCAAGTATGGGAGTGCTTGCTACAGCATAAGATGATGTGGAATATTCAAAACATGACATAAGCATAAGACTAGTATATTCTATTAAGTAATATGAGGTGATTCATATGGCACATCAAATTCAGGGAGTTAATCATGTAGATGGAATGTTACCCATTCCTAAATTGTTTGCCTACGGCTTACAACACGTATTAGCCATGTATGCTGGAGCAGTAGCGGTTCCAATTATTATAGCTCAAGCTATGCACTTATCAGGAGCGCAATTGATTCAATTAATTAATGCAGACTTATTTACTTGTGGGATCGCTACATTGATTCAAACATTAGGGTTTTGGAAAATCGGCGCAAAAATTCCTTTGATTCAAGGGATTACATTTGCCGCAGTATCCCCTATGATTTTAATTGGTCAGGAACATGGGATGACAAGTATTTATGGGGCCGTTATTGTAGCAGGGATAGTTACATTCTTGATTTCCCATTTATTTAGTCGTTTAATCCGCTTTTTTCCACCTGTAGTAACAGGTACCATTATTACAATTATCGGTATTACCTTGATGCCAGTATCCGTTCGTTGGGTAGGGGGAGGTAATCCTAGTTCTCCTGATTTTGCGAACCCTGTCAATTTATTTCTAGCTATCTTAACATTAGTTATCGTGGTAGCTGTGTATCGATTTGGTAAAGGCTTCTGGAGTAATGTAGCAGTTTTAGTAGGTTTAGTAGTGGGAACATTAGTGTCAATGGCACTTGGTGTAGCTAACTTAGGGGCCGTTGGTGAAGCTGAATGGTTTGCAGTAGTTACACCACTTGCTTTTGGCTGGCCAACATTTGAATTTTCATCCATAATTTCTATGGTCATTGTTATGTTAGTTGTTATGACAGAAACAACTGGTGACTGTATTGCTATAGGCGAAATTGTAGAAAAACCAATTGGTAAGAAAGAATTAGCAGCTTGTTTACGAGCAGACGGCTTTGCAACTATGATTGGTGGCTTATTAAATAGCTTCCCTCATACCGCATTCGCACAAAACGTTGGCCTTGTAGCAGTAACCAATGTAAAAAGTCGTTTCGTAGTGGCAGCATCTGGCGTTATCTTAGTGTTATTAGGCTTATTCCCTAAAATGGCGGCTGTTGTAGCAAGTATTCCTAATCCTGTATTAGGTGGTGCTGGTGTGGCTATGTTTGGTATGATTATCGCTAGTGGTATTCGTTCTTTGTCTAAAGTACAATTTGATGGCACTTACAACCTTATGATTGTAGCAATCAGTATTGGTGTGAGTATGATTCCTTTGGCAGTTCCAACATTCTATGATCATTTCCCTGAATGGCTAAAAATTGTTCTTCACAGTGGTATTACATTTGGCAGCTTGATGGCAGTGGCTCTTAATGTATTGTTGAATGGCTATGGGAATGAAACACATGTAGTACAAGCAACACGTCGTGAAAAAGCAATTGCTCGATTAGATAAATGGAAAGCAGAACGTAAAGTTCGTAGAAATCGATCCATTTAATCACAATATTATATATGGTTAGAGTTAGGTTACATATATAAGTGTTTTCTTTATACAGAAAGTAGCACGAAAATAGGTAAGCACCAATTATATGTATAATTGGTGCTTACTTTATTTTGGCTCTATAATAAATGTTGGGGCTACTCTTATATGAGTAGCCCCCACATTTGACAAAGAGCCTTTATTTTTAATATGTAATATTCTAGCTATAAGAGGTGTTTGTGTTGTAATAGCTCCAAGCTATTTAAGATAAAGTCTACCTCATCAGATGTGTTGTGGTAACCAAATGAAAAGCGAATAGTGCCTCTAGGATAGGTGCCTAGTACTTGATGAGCTGTAGGAGCGCAGTGCAAACCAACTCTAGTGATAATGTGATAAGTTTGTTCTAGATTGTGTGCCAGTTCCGCTGGATCACAATGAGTAGGAGAAATAGAAATCACTGCTGTCCGATTGCGAATATCGGGAATACCGTGAATCGTATACTTTGGAAGTTCTTGTAATCCATATAGAAATTGTTTGGTCAAAGATAATTCGTGTTGGTAAATGTAATCGATGCCTACTGTATGGAGATAGGACAAACTAGCATGAAGACCGATAATGCAGGGGATATTAGGAGTGCCAGGTTCAAAGCGATCGGGAAAGGTAGTGGGAATCTCTAAGGCGTGAGAGAAACTACCAGTACCACCACTTAGTAGGGGCTGTATTTGATGGGCTACATCTTTGGTAAGGAGAAATCCACCAATCCCTTGGGGGCCTAATAATCCTTTATGACCGGTAAAGCACAGGATGTCAATATTCATCTCTTTCATATGGATAGGTAAGATGCCAGCAGATTGGGCAGCATCTACGATACACAATAGATTATGTTCTTTACAAAATGCACCAATTTCGGCAATGGGTTGAATGGTACCACATACATTAGAGACGTGAGTCACTAGAATGGCCTTTGTAGTAGGCAAGAGAAGTGATTCTAAGGTAGAGGTAATCATTTCACCTTCAGGTGTGCTTGGAATGGTGGAGTAAGATACACCTTTCATAGATAATTGATGGAGTGGGCGCATCACTGCGTTATGCTCCAAGCTAGAAATTAGGAGGTGATCACCGGCGGAGAAAAGACCTTGTAAGACCATATTTAGACTAGTGGTCACATTGGGAGTAAAGATGA
>CAUVRW010000179.1:0-3134 GCA_963554425.1 uncultured Veillonella sp. | reverse complement strand
CCACTAAACATTGACGAGTTTTCTGGTAATTCTTAGAAGGGCCACCTTCAATCATATAGCTAGCCAATGTGAAAGGAGCTCCTGCAAAGCCAATTAAGGGAACTGTGAGCATTTCTTTCGTCAACATTTGGATCGTTTTCACCATAAAGTCCAATGATTCTTCTACTACAATATCCCGTAGCTTTTCCACATCATCTTTGGACCGAATAGGATTGGAAATCACTGGCCCTATACCAGATTTTATGTTCACATCTACGCCCATAGGCACCAAAGGCGTCATAATATCCTTGTACAAAATAGCCGCATCCACATCATACTCATGAACGGGAAGAGCTGTTACTTTTGCACATAATTCCGGTTGATGAGTAATCTCAAATAGGCTATATCGCTCTTTAATCTTGCGATACGCCGCTTGACTTCGTCCCGCTTGACGCATAAACCAAACTGGTCTACGGGACACCGACTCACCTGCAATCATTTGCAAATAATCCTGTCGTTTTTCCATATATAATTACACCTTACCTTTTATCAAACCAAACTTGGATTCTATATTCTATTGTAGCATATGGCGCATGTATTTACCTATATATTCTGTCACTTCTAAATGACTATATATTGATTTATATCTATAAGTTCTGCCCCTAACATATGAGCAATTTCTTTGGCGCGGTTCATGCGAACAAAACTGGTGTCTGTATCGATGACCGTCGTTTGTATTCCCTGATTCGCAAGCCATCTACCGATGTCGTCTAGTCCCTGCAGTGCTTGTGAGGTGACCTTCCCATCTGTAATAATTACAACCTTTGCCTGTACATGCCCCATTTGAGACATGTCATTGCCTATCTGTTTGACCGCTTCCTCAATACCTTTTACAAAGGGCGTTCTGCCCCCAATACGAGCTTCTCCCAATGCTTTGGGGATGGTCTCAATTCGCTGTGTCAGCGGCACCACACATTGCGCCCCATGCTTTTGAAAGGTGATGAGCGATACATACTGTCGTTTTACATACATCATCTGTACCAATTGCGAAAGTAACTTCTCTGCCCCCTGTAATCGTTGTCTCTGCCCCATAGATCCACTTGTATCAACTACTAAATAGATGGCTTCTTTTGGTATTTCCTGATACATAGCATATCTGATATCTTCTATAGTTAGCCGAATCGGTACTTGCCGACTGCGTACAATCCCTTGTACTATCGTTGGTATCCATGCAATGGTTCTCCCCATAGTTCCTTGACGATGTACCTTAGGGCCTCGACCGTCATCACTGATGTCTATGTGTTTCTTTGCCAGCCCAGATTGCAACATCCCATATAAATGTAACACCTGCGTTTCCACTGCTTCTGAAAGTGCAAAGGACTCCTCTACCTTATCTCTATGGGACTCACGTTGGCCCTCTCCGCTCGTATCCTTTTCTTTCCCTATTCCATCATATCTAGTAGCTAGTTCCTCTTCTGTCTGATTAGATTCTAGAGTAGTTTCCTCTATTAGTTGTTCCTCGTGAGAACTATCCCTATCTGTCGTCATCCCTTGAGTCACCTTTCCCGTTGACTCATCACGATCGTTCTTCCTATCTATTCCCTGTGAGATATTGTCCTCTTCCTTTCGGTTTGAAGTCGTCTCTTCCGTTTTTTCTTGTTCCGTGCTTGTGTCCTCAGATGGCATTCGGTCAGATGAATCCTGTGCCTCTCCATCTTGCTGTATCCGAGGATTCACTAGGTTCTTCATTTTCTGTGGTAATGTCCAAGGAAGTACTGTTTTTACATCAGTAGGCTCCACAAACTGATGGCCTTTTTCTCTAGCTAAACCGATGGCCGCTTTTAGTAAAATATATTCCATACCCATAAAGGAAATGTTGAATCTCTCTACTAGACTGGAAATATATGTATATATGCTATCATGCACGAAGGGGGTTCCAGGTGCATCCATTAATTTCCCCTTAGAACAAATCGACTCTTCTTCATGAGTTTTATATACATCTACTAATGTTCCCTCGTGAAAAGTTCCCTCCCCGTGGTAACTTTCACGAGTCGTACCGTTCTCATATATATCTGCATGGTCTCTATCTGCTAGGATCCGCACTCTAGTATCCGCATCCGGTGATTCTATGGGTATCCACAAATCCATATCATAGACCCATTCTGAAAGCCCTTCTGCTCCCGTATAGGTCCCAATGATTTGTAGCGGTCTTCCCTCTTCGTACCGACGATTTTGCTCGTAAAGAATCCGTAACCACATGGACCGGTCAAAGTGATCCAATCCTTCGCAGATAAGCAAGTCATACACGTCCCAAGGATGTGCTTGTTTTACAATTTGAGCTGTTTCTAAGGTCCTTTGTATATCCACTGCTTCCTGCATAGCACTCACATCTGTGTGGGATGTAATCGTCGTATAGGTTCGGCCCCTATCAAGCAATGCTTGTAACAGGGCATAAGTTTTTCCCGTTCCCACTTCACCTGAAATCAGTAATGTCCGCAACAAAGGTTCTTGCAAAAAGAGGTGAATGCCTGTATTCAGTTGTACACTCATACCATTTACCTCCTTTAACAAAATCTTTGATAATTCTACTACTTCTGTATCCCTTCATAGGTAGCCCATAGATTGTCCAGCATAGTTTCATCAAATTCACGTTGCTCAAAGGGTTTTCGCTTCATCCGATGAGATACCACAAGCGGTGTCAACTGTTTCAGATGATCCATGGTCACATGGGGCTCCCCTTGTAAGGCCGCCAAAGCACGGCTACTATTGAGTAAGGTAATATCAGAACGATGTCCCTCTACGCCTAGGGTAATAGATATATTGGCAATCAATTCTAATAGATTTGCATCTACCCCAATGGTAGGCAATGCTTTGCGCGCTGATTCAATAGTGTTACGCAATGCTTCATCGTCCTTCCTGTAGGATTCAATAAATGCTTGTGGAGTATCTTCAAAAGCCAATCGACGACGCAATACTTCCATCCGCAACGCTACATCTGTTTCTGCTTTCACAGTCACCGATAGACCAAAGCGATCCAACAATTGCGGGCGAATAGCCCCCTCTTCGGGGTTCATGGTGCCCACCAAAATAAATCGTGATGGATGACTATGGCTAATGCCCTCACGTTCAACCCGATTCACACCCATCGCCGCCAC
>CAUVRW010000178.1:0-3149 GCA_963554425.1 uncultured Veillonella sp. | reverse complement strand
CAGGAGATTCTGAATTACGGCATATGAAAGCATGTCATTTATAAGATAGGAGGAGAACCATGTATGCAAAAACCTATGGAGTATGCGTAAGTGGTATTGATGGTTATGTGGTGACCGTAGAAGTAGATATCAGCCCAGGTTTGCCAAGTTTTGATATAGTTGGCTTACCAGCTACCTCTGTGAAAGAGGCAAAAGAGCGAGTCCGATCTGCTATCAAAAATGGGGGCTTTGAGTTTCCTATGAAACGAATCGTGGTCAATTTGGCGCCTGCACATATTCGGAAAGATGGATCATCCTTAGATTTAGCCATTGCCATGGGTATTTTAGCCGCCCAACAGGAAGGTAAACATAAGAAAAAACAGTCTATACAATGGAATCACCATGTATTTATAGGAGAATTATCATTGGATGGTTCTTTGCAACCTGTAATGGGTATGTTATCTATGGTGATAGGGGTGACAAATCAGGAGTTAGTGAATGACCATAGTTATACTTCTATGGTAGAAGATATTATTGTGCCACTGGGAAATCATGAAGAGGCTACTAGTGGTTCCTCTAAGCCTGTATATGGTTTGTCTACTTTATCTGAAGTTGTTGAACTAGTAGAGTATCCTGAAAAGAAAGAAAAGCTGCGTGTACAGATACCGATTGTACCGTCAAGATATAGGTTGGAAATACTAGATTTACAAGATGTAAAAGGACAAGTGATGGCTAAGCGAGCCTTAGAAATAGCAGCGGCGGGTGGTCATCATTTATTGATGACAGGACCTCCGGGGTCGGGCAAGACTATGTTAGCAAAGAGATTGCCCTTTTTATTGCCACCTCTTTCAAGGGAGGAACAACTAGAGGTAAGCCGTATTTATAGTGTGATGGGTTTATTAAAGAGTGGTCGATTAATGGAAGAAAGACCATTTCGGAGCCCTCATCATACGAGTACCTTAGTGGCCATGGCAGGAGGGGGACAACCACCGAAACCAGGGGAAATCACGTTGGCTCATAAAGGTGTGTTATTTTTGGATGAAGCACCAGAGTTTCGTAGACCTGTTATAGAGGTATTGCGACAACCCTTAGAAGAACGACAAGTACATATTGCACGCATCGGAATGGCAACGACCTATCCCAGTGATTGTATTGTTGTCATGGCTATGAACCCATGTCCATGTGGATGGTTTGGAACGGAAGAAGATCATCGATGCACATGTACAGCCACACAAATTCAAAGATACCAACGAGCCTTATCAGGTCCTATCTTAGATAGAATGGATCTAGTAGTTCCCGTAGAACGGCCTACGTTAACAGAAATATATGCACCAAAGGATGAAGTTAGTACGAAGCAAGTACGGAACCGTGTCATCCGCGCGAGAGCTATGCAAACTAAAAGGTACAAGGGTACGAATATCAGCGTGAACTCACATTTAAGTCATAGTGATATTGAAATCTATGCAAAACTTTCTGAGGAAGCTAAAAATTTACTAGATTCAGCTTTTACCACATTGCATTTGAGTTTACGTAGTTATGACCGCATCATCAAGGTAGCAAGAACGATTGCTGATTTGGCAGAATCTGAAGAGATTTTGGCAGAGCATGTGGCAGAGGCCTTAAGTTATCGGCAAGTACAGGAGGGATTGTAAATGAAAGAGGAAATCTATGCGAGTGCTCTCCAACATGTGGTAGGGTTAGGAAATGTTAGTTTAGGAAATTTATTTACTTATTACGAAAGCGCAAAGGAAGCTTGGTACCATGTGTTACATCACAATGTAGAACCATCGTTAGGTTGTAAATATGAATTGTTTGACGAAATTCGTCGTCCGATCAATGAAAGCTTTCTATTACAATTAGAAGAAGATTTAGAGCGCTTTCATATACATGTGATTACTTGGGAATCTCCTTACTATCCTAAATCGTTACTAGAGATTTATAATAGTCCCCGAGTGTTGTATGGGCGTGGAAATATAGAAGTGTTGCAGCATATAGATCGTTCGTTAGCAATGGTAGGCGCAAGAAAGTGCTCTTCTTATGGTGTACAAGTAGCTAGATACTTTGGCCGTGCTTTATCTAACTTAGGTATTATCGTTGTTAGTGGCGGCGCTATGGGAATCGATCGTGCTAGCCATGAAGGAGCTTTGCAAGGACAAACTCCAACGATTGCCGTCATGGGCTGTGGTTTAAATGTAACCTATCCAAGAACAAATCGAAATTTATTTTTAGAAATTTTAGAAAAAGATGGATTGCTATTATCTGAATATGGACCGCATATGCAAGCTAAGAGCCATCACTTTCCTTCTCGAAATCGAATTATTAGTGGTATGACGAGAGGCACCATTGTTGTGGAGGCAAAAGCTAGCAGTGGTTCTTTGATTACTGCTGATATGGCGATAAATGAAGGAAGAGATGTGTTTACCATACCAGGGAATGTATTGACACATACTTGTGATGGAAATCATTGGCTCATTCAGCAAGGGGCTACTGTCTTAACATATCCTGAACAAGTATTGCATGAATATGGTTGGCAAAAAGTCGCAAAGTATAGTAACATGGATAGTGAAAAAGTAAACACAGTGAATGAAGAGGAACAACGTGTGCTAGAAGCTATGAATCCTGGCGGAACTACAACGATTGAAGAATTAGTATATACTACAAAGTTGCCGTTATCAAATCTTCATACATTGCTGTTACAATTAGAACTCAAACAAATGATTACACATACCTCTCAGGGGTACGTACTACATACTTAGAGGAGGAAGATTTTTGGCCATTACTAGATCCTTCATTACAGGGGAGAAGAAAAAAGACAAAGAAGCAAAAGAAGCTGTCAAATCAAGCGCCAAAGCACCAGAGCCTAGACCTTTGGTTATGCGTCCAGAACCGATTGAAATAGAGCATAAACGGACTTTCAAAAAAGATGGAAAAACTTTAATCATCGTGGAATCTCCAGCAAAGTCAAAGACCATTGAAAAATTTTTAGGTGATGATTATGTGGTAAAAGCTAGCATGGGCCATTTAAGGGATTTACCTAAAATGCAAATGGGTGTATCTATAACTAATGGTTTTTTACCTAGATATTTGAATGTACCAGGTAGAAAGGCTGTTATTGAAGATTTGCGTAAAGAAGCAGATAAGGCGAAGGCTGTGTATCTGGCAACTGACCC
>CAUVRW010000177.1:0-3164 GCA_963554425.1 uncultured Veillonella sp. | reverse complement strand
ACTGGCAAAGAATGTGTCATCGAAGAACATGTGGATCCATCCATCTTAGGTGGTATGGTCATTCAAGTGGGAGACACTCGGATTGATGGAAGTATGGCTAGACGATTGGAAGAATTAAAAAAATCATTGCTTAATGCAAGTACCAATAAGATTGGGGTGAATGGTTAATTATGAAAATGACGCCTGAAGAAATTACTGCCATTATTAAACAGCAGATTCAGGACTATAATGTTGAATTAAACGTAGATGACGTAGGAACTGTTCTGGAAGTAGGGGACGGTATTGCGCATATCTACGGTCTTGAAAAAGCCATGGCTGGCGAATTGTTAGAGTTACCTCATGGCGTATATGGCATGGTACTCAATTTAGAACAAGATAATGTAGGCGCCGTTCTCCTAGGTAATGACTTCTTGATTAAAGAAGGCGATGAAGTGCGCCGTACAGGCCGCATCATGCAGGTTCCTGTAGGAGATGGCTTAATTGGTCGTGTTGTGAATGCCCTTGGTCAACCTATCGATGGTAAAGGTGAAATTGTGGCAGAAACATATCGTCCTGTAGAATACCCAGCACCTGGTATTGCAGATCGTAAATCTGTATTTGAGCCAATGCAAACTGGTTTGAAAGCCATTGATGCGATGGTGCCAATCGGTCGTGGTCAACGGGAGTTGATCATCGGTGACCGTGGTACTGGTAAAACAGCGATTGCTATTGATACGATCTTGAACCAAAAAGGACAAGATGTGATTTGTATCTATGTAGCAATTGGTCAAAAAGAATCCACTGTAGCTCGTGTAGTACAAAAATTAGAAGAAGCAGGGGCTATGGACTATACGATCGTTGTGTCTGCTGGTGCTTCTGAAGGGGCTCCTATGCAGTACTTAGCACCATATTCTGGGGTAGCTATGGGCGAACATTTCATGTACCAAGGTAAACATGTACTTTGCGTATATGATGATTTAACAAAACAAGCTGCTGCATACCGTGCGATGAGTTTGTTGTTACGTCGTCCTCCAGGACGTGAAGCGTACCCTGGTGACGTGTTCTACTTACACTCTCGTTTATTGGAACGTTCTGCGAAAGTATCCGATGAATTGGGTGGCGGATCTATTACAGCTTTACCAATTATCGAAACACAAGCAGGTGACGTATCTGCCTATATCCCAACGAACGTAATCTCCATCACCGATGGACAAATTTTCTTGGGTACAGATATGTTCTACTCTGGCGTTCGTCCGGCAGTTGACGTAGGCTTATCCGTATCTCGTGTAGGTGGTAGTGCGCAAATTAAAGCGATGAAACAAGTAGCTGGTAAATTGCGTTTAGAATTGGCACAGTATCGTGAATTAGCGGCTTTTGCGCAGTTCGGTTCCGATTTGGATGCCTCCACAAAAGCACAATTAGATCGTGGTGAACGCTTAACTGAAATGTTGAAACAACCACAATACTCTCCGTTAAAAGTAGAAGAACAAGTGGTATGTTTATATGCAGGTATTAATGGCTATTTCAAACGATTAGCTGTGCATGATGTACCAGCATTCCAAGATGCCTTATTACACTATGTACATGGTAATTATGCCAATGTATTAGCATCAATTAGAGATACTAAGAAATTAGAAGAAGATACAGAAAAAACATTGCAACAAGCGATTTTAGAATGTATTGATGTCTTTGGTGCTACTCACGAATTATTACCAGAGGAGGCGTAATCTATGAGTAGTGCACAAGACTTACGCAAGCGTATAAAAAGTGTCACTAATACGCAGCAAATTACAAAAGCTATGAAAATGGTAGCATCTGCTCGTCTACGTCGTGCACAACAAAAAGCGAAAGGTACTGAACCTTATACAGAACGTCTCCGCCACATGCTGCATCAAAGCATGTCCTCTCTAGATGGGGGCGCAGATTTACCGCTACTCACAGTTCGTCCTGTGAATAAGGTAGCCTATGTGGTGGTAGGTGCGGATAAAGGTTTGGCTGGTGCTTATACTAGTAATATCATTAAATACGTGCAATCCTTGCTCAAGGATACGCCAACAGATGCCTATGGTTTATTCACAGTGGGTCGTAAGCCAACGGAATATTTCAGAGGCCATGGCTATTCTGTAGTCTCTGAGTTGCAAGGTTTTTCTGATAAACCAGGCTTTCATCATGCTCAAGACATTGTAGAACAAGTGAAAACGATGTTCTTGTCTGGTGAGGTAGATGAAGTGGTATTGGTATACACTAAGTTTGTGAACTCCTTATTGCAAGAAGTGACTCATGAGCGCTTATTACCTCTTTCATTAGAGTCCGATGCAGCAGAGACCGGTGAAAGTTTATTCTATCCAGACCAAGGGTCTGTATTGGAACAATTGTTGCCAGCCTATGTGGAAAGCACTGTATATAATGCATTGCTACATGGGGCGGCTAGTGAATTAGGTGCCCGTATGACGGCCATGACATCCGCTACTGATAATGCAGGCGAATTGATTGGTACCTTGCACTTAGAATACAATAAGTTGCGCCAAGCAGGTATTACTAACGAAATTTCTGAAATCGTAGGCGGTGCAAACGCATTGCAATAATAGATAAAGGAGTATCTCGTATATGAGTACAAATATAGGTAAAGTAGTTCAGGTTATTGGACCGGTGGTAGACGTAGTCTTCCCAAAAGGTGAATTGCCTGCTATTTACAACGCAATTACTATTACAAAAGGCGACGAACAAGCATCTAAGATTGTTGTAGAAGTTATGCAACATTTAGGTGATGATACAGTTCGTTGTGTTGCTATGAGTTCCACTGATGGATTAACTCGTGGCATGGAAGCAGTGGATACAGGAGCCGCTATTTCCGTTCCTGTTGGTGATGGTGTACTAGGTCGTATTTTCAACGTATTAGGCGAAACAGTAGACCACGATCCAGCAGAAGTGAAAGTGAATGAACATTGGCCAATTCATCGCGCAGCTCCAAAATTTGATGAATTAGCACCAGAAACTAATATTTTAGAAACTGGTATTAAAGTCGTAGACTTAATTGCGCCATATGTAAAAGGTGGTAAAATCGGTCTATTTGGCGGTGCCGGTGTAGGTAAAACAGTTCTAATCATGGAATTGATTCATAACATCGCTACAGAACATGGTGGTTACTCCGTATTCGCAGGCGTTGGTGAACGTACCCGTGAAGG
>CAUVRW010000176.1:0-3174 GCA_963554425.1 uncultured Veillonella sp. | reverse complement strand
TTATCGTATTTATTGAGTCTGCATTGAGCTTATTATTTTTATATGCTATTGCGCCAGCATTGATGTATGCGTTTACTTCAGATATTAGTATTGTTGAAATCTTAAATCGTATGATTTTATTAAATTTAATTTTATATTTTGCTCCTACACCAGGTGGAACAGGCGTTGCAGAAGGATTATTTGTGTATTTATTTGCTTCTTTTGTGCCAATTGGAACGGTGGGGCTAGTTGCAGTGGCGTGGCGGATTGTAGCAGAATATGTTCCATTTTTTATCGGTATGTATTCCGTATTTACTCTATATGGACAACACATCGCAAGTTCCGTTTCCACTAGTAGTGAAGAGGTGTAGTTATGGCTGTGAAAGGCAAAAAAGACAAATTTTATTTAGTGAATGAAGTAATTTTACCAGAGGCGATTAAAAAAACAATCAAAGTAAAATCTATTTTACAATTGGGAGAAGCGAAAACGATTAATGAAGCTGTGGAAAAAATGGATTTAAGTCGTTCTGCCTATTATAAATATAAAGATTATGTATTTCCATTTTATGAACTTTCACAAGGTAAAATTGTGTCTATTAATGCACTGATTTCTAATGAATCTGGTATGCTATCTAACATTTTACGGATCATTGCAGATTATAATGGCAGTGTATTGACAATTAATCAGAATTTGCCGCTACAAGGTGTAGCACATGTGAATATTTCCTTTGAAACGAAGGAATTAACATTACCAGTAGAAGATGTTTTGCACGAAGTACGACAATTAGAGGGAGTTATTAAGGTCGAACTAATTGGTCAAGCCTAGTGCTTAAGGAGATAAAGAATGAAGCAAGGCGTAAAGATTGCCCTCTTGGGGTTTGGTACTGTTGGTCAGGGTACAGTTGAACTATTAACAAAAAATTTGGATGTTATACAAAATCGTATTAGTGTACCAGTGATCGTGGATAAAATTTATGTGAGAAATCCAGACAAATATAGTCATGTTACACTACCTGCAACGGCTACATTTGTAACAGATTATAAAGAAATTTTACAAGATCCATCTGTAGATATTGTGGTAGAAGTGATGGGTGGTACCACCTTTGCACGTACCTGTATTGAAGAGTCTATCATTGCAGGTAAACATGTGGTGACGGCTAATAAGGATTTATTAGCAGAAGCTGGTCCCTATCTTATGGAATTAGCTACGAAACATCATGTGGATTTACGTTTTGAAGCCAGTGTAGCTGGAGCGATTCCAATCATTCGTGCCTTATATGATTCCTTTGGTAGTAATCAAATTACGGAAATCATGGGAATTCTAAATGGAACCACAAATTTTATTTTGTCTAAAATGAGTGAAGATGGATTAGGCTACGAAGAAGTACTGAAAGAAGCACAAGAATTGGGCTATGCGGAAGCTGACCCTACATCCGATGTGGAAGGCTATGACGCAGCACGTAAATTAGCTATCTTAGGTTCTATTGCCTTTAATAAACGTATCTTCTTTGAAGATGTAAGTTGTGAAGGAATTACACAAATTGATGCTAGTGACATCCAATTTGGTAAAGAGTTTGGCTATACGATTAAATTATTAGGTATTGCGAGAGAAACGAAAAAAGGGTTGTCTTTAAATGTACATCCTGCTTTTATTGCCAACACACATCCATTAGCCTCTGTTCGAGGTTCCTTTAATGCTGTATTCTTACGTGGCAATGGCTTTGATGATGCTATGTTCTATGGTCGTGGAGCTGGTAGCTTACCAACCGGTAGTTCTATCGTGAGTGACGTAATGGAAGTAGCCCGCAATGTGGTGCAAGGCAAAACAGGGGAAATGAAACAATTCTATTATCCTCAAAAAACAATGTATAGTTCTAGCAAAATTGAATCTGCTTATTACATTCGCATGACTGTGGATAACTCTACAGGTGTATTGGCAAAAGTAGCGACCAAATTAGCAGAACAACGTATTTCTGCTCATTCAGTGATTCAACGTAAAGCAGATAATGATACGGCCACATTAGCGATCATTACTTCTAAATGCCCTCATGCGTATATTCAAAATTTAATTGATTCTTTCAACCATTTACGTGTCGTTAGAGAAGTGGGTAGTGTCATCCGCATTATGGTTGAATAAAGGAGTATTCATGAAATCTATTACGGTACAAGTACCGGCTACGAGTGCTAACTGTGGTCCTGGATTTGATTGTCTAGGAGTCGCATTAAACTTATATAATTTATTTACCTTTGAACCTGATACAGAAGCTACATCTAATACGTATACTTTTGAAGGTTTTGGGGCAGACTTATTGGAACAGGAAGACCACAGTCAAAATCTAGTAGGTATTGCCATGGAACGGGTATTTAAAGAGGTGAATGCTACACCAGTATACGGTCGTATTCATTCTAATACACAAATTCCTCCGTCAAGAGGACTTGGCAGTAGTTCTACCGCTATTGTAGGTGGTTTACTATTGGCAAATGCCTATTTACAAGAGCCCCTAAACAAAGACCAGTTATTACTCATTGCCAACGATATGGAAGGGCATCCTGATAATGTAGCGCCAGCTATCATGGGAAATTTAGTCTGTGCTGTTGGTGGAAATGATACAGTATTCCATTCCCATATCGATGTGCCAAGTAATTTAACTTTTGCTGTGGTAGTACCAGAAGTGATTGTAGAAACATCTTATGCACGTAGCGTACTACCAACAGAATTAAGTTATAAGGAAGCAGTTGCCAATGTAGGGTTTGCTACTTTATTCGTAGGTTCGATGATACAAAATCGTATGGACAATTTGTCTGTAGCATTACAGGATTATCTACATGTACCATACCGTAAAACTTTGATTCCATATTGTGACGAAGTATTTATGGCTGCTAAGGAACATGGGGCTTATGGATCTACTATTAGTGGTTCAGGTTCTACTTTAATAGCCTATTGTTCTCCAGAACATGGGGTGACAGTAGCAGATGCTATGAGTTCTGTCTTTATGAATCACGACATTGATTGTCGTCGCTTTGTGCTTCATGCAGACCGTGAAGGTGCTAAAGTTGTGAAAATTAAATATGAGTAGAACTCTTCATGATTCTTTTAAACTGTATATGATATAATTAAGTATATATATTCTAAAATATATCTAAGTAGGAGGAATACATGAATAATATAAAAACAGCAGCCTTGTTGGCATTATT
>CAUVRW010000175.1:0-3208 GCA_963554425.1 uncultured Veillonella sp. | reverse complement strand
ATGGTTTTATTTTTTGCATGGTATGGGCAGTAGACACAACCATTGATGCAATAGTTTGATAAATATAACGGAGCAAACAGCACAATACGATTACCATAAATGGCTTGTTTAATCTCTTTTGCTAAAGCAAATAATTTCTCCTTATATTCTGGCAAAGGACATTCTAACATCACCATCGCCTCGCGGTGGTTCAACCCTACACGAGTTTTTGCTTTTTCTAATATGGCATCCAACAAAGGACGATTTTCCTTGTTTTCTTCTGCATATTTTAGAGTGGCTAGAATCTCTTCATGATTAATAAATTCTTCCGCCTTGGAAGAGTGTACATCATACATAGTAAACTCCTTTTCTACTGACTTAGTAGATCTATGATAGCCTATATCTTTTTAGGCTTTGTCGTAACATATGGACTATACCGATTTTATTAGATATAGCCTACTTTTTATTATACTCCACTTAGGAATCAATGTATATAAAATTAGTGTACATTATGAAAGCAAATATAAATACTATGTATGCATAAACAGAAATATACATCTATTCATTTGTTCACTATAAAACTGTCATATCCTTTTACAACCTATAACCCTATCCCAAATATCTGATAAACATCATTTTTACAAAATCTTGTTATCCTATTTCCAACAACCGCAAACCACATACTAAGAAAACAAAAAAGGCCACTAGATATTGCTATCTAGCGACCTCTTATATGTATTGTTATTAAGCTTCTACAGGGTATACAGAAACTTTACGGTTATAACGACCAGCACGTTCAAATGCTACACGGCCAGGAACCAATGCAAACAAAGTATCATCTTTGCCGATACCTACGTTAGCGCCTGGATGGAAATGTGTACCACGTTGACGAACTAGAATGTTACCACTTTTTACAGTAGAACCGTCATGGCATTTAACTCCAAGACGTTTGGACTCGGAATCACGACCATTTTTTGTACTGGAAGCACCTTTTTTAGATGCGAATAGTTGTAATTGGATATTGAATAACATGTAGTTCACCTCCTATTGTTCACTCACTCTAACAAAATCACTATATTGATTTGCCACATTCTTGATACCAAGAAGCATGGTTTCTAATATAGTTTGTCCTCTTTCAGTAATGGGTTCTGAAAGTAGGATATGTAACTCACCGTCTTCTATTTGGTACTCCATGGATTGCTCAGCCACCTCATGAAGTCCCAAGACCGATGTCTGTGAAAGCATAGATATAGCGGCACATACAATATCTTCTCCGTAGGGACCTGCTTCAGCATGTCCACGAAAATGACATTCTACAATCTGCCCTAACGCATTGCGTTTCACATCAATGTGAGTCATGACAATTACGCCTCGATTTTTTCGATGCGAACTTTAGTGAATGGTTGGCGATGGCCTTGACGACGACGATAGTTGGATTTCGCTTTGTATTTGAAAACCAAAATCTTTTTCGCTTTACCATGTTCAAGTACTGTACCAGTAACTTTTGCACCGTCCACAAGTGGTGTACCAACTTTAACGTCACCGTCTTTAACTACAGTTACAACTTCGTCAAAAGAAACAGTTCCTTCAGCTGCTACATCCAATTTTTCAATAGTGATTACATCGCCTTCGGAAACGCGATATTGTTTACCACCAGTTTTAATAATTGCGTACATTATGACACCTCCTTGTATTCGTACTCGCTGAATGCGGTTATCTAGCCGAAGCCAGATATTACTGACCTCTTCATGCGGCTTGCAATAGTTGGGCGTACCCAAACTATGACTCAATTATTATACATGACTAGAGCTGTCCATGTCAATAAAAGGAAGCTCTTTTCTATCTATATTTTTAAAAGAAGCCATTCCTGTTTACCCTTTACAAATTCTTGTTTTTCCACTAAGCATATACTACTGTAGAACGGCTTCGCTACATACGCATACGATTGTGTTATTATTTCCGCCAATACCGATATAGAGCATGTTACCATATATGCTAGCACTAAAGTTATCTATTCATAAATACTAGTATAGTAGCGATATACCTATATACTTGGTCGCGCAAATCGATAGTAACACACGAGGGCTATGAAAGAACATACCACCATAGTGATTCCCATAGGAATAGCAGTGTGTGGTCCAGCAATCCCCACGATAGGTGACACAATGCCCGCCGATACCATAGAGAAAAAACCTAATAAGGCAGATGCACTGCCTGCTAGGTGACCATAATGTGCCATAGCCATCGAGAAGCTAGCAGCACCAAATAAAGACACCGTGCCCACAGTAAAGAATAAAATCGTTGTTACCACCAAAAATGGCATGTTTAGAGCCATAGCACCTAAAAACAAGGACGAACCTAAGAATAGGACTGTTAAACTACCTTGTAATAATTGGTAATCTTTGATGACATTACTCAAGCGAGAGCTTATCATGCTGAACAGAATAATGCCACAGCTATTGATACCAAATATGTAACTAAATTGTTGCGCATCTAATCCAAATATGTTTTGGTACACAAAGGATGATCCACTGATGTAACAAAAGAACGCTCCAAAGGCAAAACATTGAATCCCACATTGACCTAAGAAAGCTTTATCTTTTAACAAAATCTTGTAATTCTTAAGTGCTACTTGGATGCCTCCTGCTACACGTTGTTCAGTTGGTAAACTTTCACGGAATAAAACAGAACCTACCAACAAAATTAGAGCAAATCCTGCCAACACGACGAAAATAAATCGCCATGTTTCATAGATTAAAATCTGCCCTCCCAATAACGGGGCTATAACAGGTGCTAACCCATTGACCATCATCAACGATGCCAACAGTTTAATCAGAGCCGGCCCCGATGCATAATCACGAGCGATCGCCTTAGAAATAACCACCCCAAATGATCCTGTCACACCTTGTAAAAAACGACCTAACAAAAGTACTTCAATATTCGGTGCATAAGCACAAATAATAGTGGCTACTACACAAAGTAGGTTCCCCACAATGAGTGGTTTTTTACGACCTAGCACATCACTAATAGGTCCTGCAAACAATTGTCCTATCGCAATCCCGATAGTCATAATGCCGATAGTCATTTGAATGTTCGATGCCGATGTATGTAGTTCTCCAGGCATAATTGGAAGTGACGGCAAATACATATCCGTTGCTAATGGCGTTACTGCCGTGAGCAATCCTAAGAATATAATTAAAAATAATGAAACAGACTTACTTTCCTTCAT
>CAUVRW010000174.1:0-3225 GCA_963554425.1 uncultured Veillonella sp. | reverse complement strand
GTATAATATAGAAGTTACTAGATATAGAATTGACAGTGAACTTTCACGTTTACAAATATAGAAAATATAAGGAGGGACTATGAGCGGATTGCATCATTTTCCTGAAGAAGGCATACCCTTTCAAGTAGAGGCGCCGTACTCCCCCATGGGAGACCAACCAAAGGCTATCGAGTCTTTGGCGGAAGGCATTGAACGAGGGGAATGGGCACAGGTATTATTAGGTGCTACGGGCACGGGAAAAACATATACTATGGCAAAGCTGATCGAGGCGGTGCAAAAGCCGACCTTGATCATTGCCCACAATAAAACATTAGCAGCCCAATTGGCTAGTGAGTTCAAAAGCTTTTTCCCTAAGAATGCAGTGGAATACTTCGTGTCCTATTACGATTATTACCAACCAGAGGCGTACATTGCCTCTACCGATACATATATTGAAAAAGATGCATCCATCAATGAAGAAATTGATAAATTGCGCCACTCGGCGACAATGAACTTATTTGAACGGAAAGATGTTATTATCGTCGCCTCTGTCAGCTGCATCTACGGCTTAGGAGACCCAGAGGACTATAGCACGCTTTGTGTATCCCTGCGACAAGGTCAGGAGTATAGCCGGGATGACATACTTCGTAAATTAGTATCCATCCAATATACCCGAAATGATATGAACTTTGTGCGAGGTACTTTCCGAGTACAAGGGGATACGTTGGAAATCTTCCCAGCTGGCACCAGTGAAAGAGCCATTCGTGTAGAAATGTTTGGCGATGAAATCGATCGTTTAGTGGAAATTGATGTGCTTACAGGGGATGTGATTGTAGAGCGTAAACACGTGGCTATCTATCCAGCTTCTCACTATGTAACGACGAAGGAAAAGTTAGACCTTGCCATTGGTCGCATCGAGACAGAATTGGCTGAACGTTTGGCATACTTTAATGAAAATGGCCGTCTCTTAGAAGCACAACGATTGGAGCAACGAACACGATATGACATTGAAATGATGCAGGAAATGGGCTACTGCTCGGGGATTGAAAACTACTCCCGTCTGTTGTCCAACCGCCAACCAGGGGAAGCGCCCATGACCCTCATAGACTATTTTACAGATGATTTCCTTATTATCATTGATGAATCCCATGTGACCTTGCCACAAATTCGTGCCATGTATAATGGTGACCAAGCTCGGAAACATAATTTGATCGACTACGGATTCCGCTTGCCATCGGCGGCGGATAATCGACCGTTAAAATTTGAAGAGTTTGTAGAGAGAATCAATCAAATCGTCTATGTATCTGCTACACCAGGGCCTTATGAAATGGAAGTGCAGACCAATGTGGCGGAACAGATCATTCGACCTACCGGCCTATTAGACCCTATCATCGAAATCCGACCTATTAAGGGGCAGATGGACGATTTACTAGGGGAAATCAAAGATCGCGCAAAATCTGATGAACGGGTGTTGGTCACTACATTGACGAAAAAAATGGCAGAAGACTTAACGAATTACCTAAAAGAAATGGGGATTCGAGTGCGCTATTTACACTCCGACATTGCTACCATTGAGCGTGCCGATATTATCCGTGATTTACGGGCCGGTGTTTTTGATGTTCTCGTGGGAATTAACTTACTACGGGAAGGCTTAGATATGCCAGAAGTATCCTTAGTGGCTATTTTAGATGCAGATAAGGAAGGCTTCTTGCGCAGTGATACGTCCTTGATTCAGACCATAGGCCGTGCAGCTCGTAATGAAAAAGGGAAAGTTATTATGTATGCTGACCGTATTACAGGCTCTATGCAACGCGCCATGGATGAAACAGAACGTCGTCGTACCTTGCAAGAGTCCTATAATACAGAGCATGGAATTACACCACGCACAGTGCGCAAGGAAGTGAAAGATTTAATTGAGTTGACCAAAGTAGAAGGTGAAGTTGCTGCACCTAAAAAAGGTCGCAAGCCTAAAGTAGAAACGCCTGTGGTGTATGATACAACAGCTCCAACAGAAGTGGTGGCAGAAAGGGGGCAACCACTTTCACAGAAAATACAGTACGAAACGAAAGAAGATGTGTTCAATGCCATTGAAGAGACCACACGCCTCATGAAAGCAGCGGCGAAACAATTAGAGTTTGAACGAGCTGCAGAGTTGCGTGATGAATTGGGCAGATTGCGCCAAATTTGGTCAGACATGAATGAAGAATAGGAGATATTTTGAAAGATCAATTAATTATAAAAGGAGCCCGTCAACATAATTTGAAGAATATTGACGTGGCTTTACCAAGAAATCAATTCATCGTATTAACAGGATTAAGTGGATCCGGTAAATCATCCCTAGCCTTTGATACGATTTATGCAGAAGGGCAACGTAGATATGTGGAGTCTTTATCTGCCTATGCTCGCCAGTTTTTGGGGCAAATGGATAAACCTGATGTAGATTACATTGAGGGGCTTTCACCGGCTATATCCATCGACCAAAAAACGACGAGCCGTAATCCTCGGTCTACGGTGGGAACGGTGACAGAAATTTATGACTATTTGCGATTATTATTTGCTCGTATTGGTCGAGCTTACTGCCCTACTTGTGGAGAAGAGATTGCCCAACAGACGATTGAGCAAATTACAGATTTGGTCATGAAATTACCAGAACGCACTAAAATTATGGTGATGGCACCAGTGGTGCGGGGTAAAAAAGGTCGCCATGAAAAAGTGTTGGAACAAATTCGTAAAAATGGATTTGCTCGTGTTCGCATCAATGGAGAGATTCATACCTTTGAGGACGAAATCAACTTAGATAAAAATAAAAAACATAATATTGAAATTGTTGTAGACCGTCTTGTTATCAAGGAAGGTTTAGAAAGCCGCTTGACGGACTCCTTAGAAACGGCCATTCATCATGGAGAAGGTTTTGTTATCATCCAAGAGGTCGACGGCCCAGCCCATCAATTTAGTGTTCATTTTACCTGTCCTAACGGTCACATTTCATTGCCAGAAATTGAACCTCGTATGTTCTCTTTCAACAGCCCTTTTGGTGCCTGTCCATCCTGTTTGGGATTAGGCAGTACCATGGAGGTAGATGAAGATCGTGTCATTCCAGATCCAACGGTGCCTTTTATAGATGGGGGAGTAGCCCCATTGAGTTCGAACCCTAATGCGTGGTTCATGCGTCAATTAGAGGGCTTGTTGAGAGCGCATGGATATACATTAGAAGCAAGTTTTTCAGAACTACCTACAGCCTTACAA